>CAZPRX010000211.1:0-2709 GCA_964588835.1 uncultured Muribaculaceae bacterium | reverse complement strand
AAAGCATGAATGTGGTTTTTAACCCAGCAGATGCTCAGTCCGGTGTTCTGGCCACTCCTGCTGCAATTGTTTTAACAGACGAAACAAAAGGCAGCGATTTACCTCCTTTTACATGGACAAACAGCAGCTTTGGATTTGACGCTGCAGTTAACTATGTTGTAGAAATAGCTCTTGTTGGCACAAACTTTACTAATAGCAGAGTAATTGGCTCAGTTTCTGACAACAGGCTTGTTGTAAAACAATTGGAGCTTCAAAGTGCACTCGAGAAATTTGGAGTTGTTCTGGGTAGCCAGGTCACAGTTCAAATGAGAGTAAAGTCTCAGATTGTTGATCAAATCGCGCCAATAATTTCGAATGTAGTTACATTTAATGTTACAACATTTAAACCAGCGGAAAAAGAGTATCCAAAAGTTTGGATAATTGGAGATTATTGCGGTTGGAACCACTCTAAATCACAATTCTTATATGATATAAACGAAGATGGAGAATATTTTGAGGGCTGGGTTGCTTTCAACGGAAAAGCTCAAAATGGCTTCAAGATAACCTACACAGGCGGTTGGAATGGTGATGACATTGGTACTAATGCAACTGCTGTTGTAAACAATAAGATTAAAGTTGAGCCGGGTGGAAATATTACACTGTTTGAAGGATCAATAATGTACCTCAAGTTAGACAACAGAGATCAGAATAATAGAACACTTGAAAGAGTAAAAACTATTTCAAGAATCGGTTTGATTGGTAGTGCTACTCCAAACGACTGGAGCTCACCTGACACAGAACTTGTATTTAATGAAAATACAAATAAGTTTGAGGCGACTATTACTTTGAAGGACGGCGAAATCAAATTCCGTGCAGATAACGATTGGGGCCTTAATTGGGGGCTCTACAAATCTGATGAAGGAAAAAATCCAGATCAGCTGAAGCAGGGAGGTGATAATATTCCGGTTTCTGCCGGTACTTACAAGGTTACTTTTAGCTTAAATAAAGTAGTTCCTACATTTGAAGTTATTCCTGTAGAGTAATCTTTACAAATTATTAATGGGGAGGAATCCGTGTGATTACTCCCCATTTTTTACAAACAAATACTTAACTGATGAAGAAAATTGCTTTTTTAGTTTTTCTCATAATTGCTTTCTCTTGTCAGAAAGACATTCCTACACCTGGGCCAAATCCCAAGCCGCCTGTTGAAACGAGAGATGATATATCTCAATTTGATGCAAGACAATGGGATGGGGTTAAAAGGGGTGGTGTCTTTTATGAAATCTTTGTACGATCATTTGCTGATAGTAATGGGGATGGTATTGGAGATTTAAAGGGTATTACAGCTAAACTGGATTATCTTAATCAGTTAGGAGTTGCAGGTATATGGCTTACCCCGATACATCCATCTCCATCTTATCACGGTTACGACGTTGACAATTACATGACTGTTAATTCTGAGTATGGAACTATGAGAGACTTTGAAGATTTGATGAATAAAGCCAATTCTCTAGGGATAAAGGTAGTTCTAGATCTTGTTCTTAATCATACTTCAAAAAATCATCCATGGTTTATGGATGCCAGTTCATCTCTAACAAGCTCTTTTAGAAATTACTTTCTTTTTGCACCTGCAAATAGTGTCGAGAACTACATAAACTCTGGGGTGATCCCTATGACAGATAACTATTATTCCGGTCAGTGGCATAATGTACCAACAGGAACTACTGATTTTAAATATATGGGGATGTTCTCCAACTGGATGCCTGACATTAACTATGGAGAGGTAGATACATGTGAAAAATCTGCACCATTTCATGAAATGATAGACATTTCAAAATTCTGGATATCAAAAGGGGTAGCTGGATTTAGGCTTGACGCTGTTAAGCATATTTACCAAAATGAAACTTCTGATGAAAACCCGCGTTTTTTAAAAAAATTCTATGACGAACTTAAATCTCATAAGAGCGACCTCTACATGATTGGGGAGAATTTATCTGGTAATTATAGAGATGTATCTCCCTATTATAGAGGGCTTCCAGCACTTTTTAATTTTGATGCATGGTATAAATTGATATATGCAATAGAGAATTCTCATGCCAAATGGTATCCTAAAGATATAATTGAAATGGAAGCTGCTTTTAAAGGTCAGAGAACTGATGCAATAAATGCGACCAAATTATCTAATCACGATGAAGACAGAACCTTGTCAAGATTGGGCGGAAATCACGACAGAGCAAAGATTGCGGCAGCAATTTTACTTACCATATCAGGGTCTCCATATTTATATTACGGAGAGGAGATAGGTATGCTGGGGATGAAGACCGGAGGTGACGAGAATGTAAGAGAACCATTTCTATGGGATCATATCTCTTCAGATAATTTCAGAGCTACTTGGAGAAAACCCTCTTTTTCAATAGATATAGCAGTAAAACCATTGGAGCAGCAAAAGAAAGATTTAACTTCAGTTTACAGGGTGTACGAAAAATTTATTAAACTTAGAAATACCTATCCCTCACTTGCATATGGTAGCATGTCAGTCCCGGTAAATTTTGATTCATATGATAAGAACTTTATGGTTTTCTTCAGAGAATACCAAGGAGAGAAGCTAATGGTTATTCACAACGTCTCTCCAAACACAGCCTCATATGCAACAAATGAACCTATATCAAAGCCTGTTGCAGATATGGGAAAAGTCAGTTATTCAAAAATCAATTCAACAAGCTATTCGGT
>CAZPRX010000210.1:0-2733 GCA_964588835.1 uncultured Muribaculaceae bacterium | reverse complement strand
GTCCGTACGGGTTCGATTCCCGTCCCGAGCACTTTTTTCAACGCCGTGTTTTATGGCAACTGTCTGAAAATACGCCTAATATATTCATAGCTCTCATTGAAAATCATTGATAATTGAGAATATGAAGCACCGGTATTAAGCCTTACTTTTATAATCAATTCTTTTTGGTCGTTTTTATTCAGTGTATGGAAATCTCGGATGTCCATAGATTTATTTATGAATTCAATCACTTCATGGGTTGCAACTCTTACCCTGCTGTTAAATGAAGTATTTGTACGCCTATCTTTTAATACGCTGTTTTCAAGATCTTTTCTGGTTTTTGTAAATTTCTCAATTCCGGCATCTAGTTCGGCAATATTTTTAAAATGGTCAATGATAAAAGAGTTATCAATTTTTAGTGATTCGTTAATTCTTTTATAGATAGTATTGTTTTCTCTATGTATTTTATCATTAAAGATTTTATGATATGAGCTCCAGATATAATCGTTGGGATGAGTACAAATCCCCGCCTTAATTGGATTTTCCAGGATATAAAGAATACTCTTCAGTCGCCACTCATCACTAAATTTGCAATAACTCATAAATGGGGTACGAAACAACTTGTCGGATAAAGAGTATTTACGATTATACCAAAATGAGTATCCACGCAAAAGCCAGGTAGCAAAATTTGTAAGTTGGCTTGTAATAAGTTGCAGATGTACATGGTTGTCCATTATAACAAATGCTTCAATTTTTGTGTCATATAACTCGCAAGCTTTGTTACAACGTTTAAGGAATTCAATTTTATCATCACTATCAAGGAATATGACTTTTCTACAGTTACCACGAACACAAAAATGGATATATCCTGCCTGAAGCCGAGATCTCTGATGTTTCCAAATATTTTTATTAATGTTCTTTTGCGACGAATTTGCCGACTTTTTCTCAAACCCTTCCATCTCTCTCCTTTCTCTTAATAATTCAAAGTTAGCATAAATTGCAAATAGACAAACGGATAATTTCATCGCCGTCTTTTCTGGTAAATATAAGATATACAAGAGATTGTGATATTATTAAATTTAATAATATATTTGTAAGTAACTATAAAATAAATTATTGCCAGAAAAGACGGCGATGAAATTTTTCTGTAACTTTGTTAATAATTATTTAATAGGATGAATTTTAGCATTAAAGAAATTTTCAGTGCATTCATTGTTATGTTTGCAGTGATTGACATCTTGGGCTCAGTTCCCATCATTATTGGGATGAAGGAGAAGAAGAAGAGCTTCAGTCCTATCAACGCAGCAGTAATTTCATTTGCCATTTTAGTTGCTTTTCTCTTTGTGGGACAGGCAATGCTTGGCCTATTCGGGGTTGATATATCATCTTTTGCGGTGGCTGGGGCATTAGTGCTTCTTGTGCTGGCAATCGAGATGATATTCGGCATTCAGATTTTTAAGGATGACGGACCTACAGATTCTGCTACAATAGTGCCGATTGTTTTTCCGCTCATTGCCGGAGCAGCTTCATTTACAACTTTGCTGTCTCTCAGGGCGGAATATGCTGTTGAGAACATAATAATCTCTCTTTTTATCAACATTCTCATCGTATACCTTGTTCTGAACAACCTCGATTTTATCTCGAAAAAAATTGGTAAAGGTGGTATATATGTGATGAGAAAATTCTTTGGGATAATACTGCTTGCGATCGCTGTAAAGCTTATTGTATCTAATCTACACACTCTCTTAAGCTAAGCGTTTTTATACTAGTCGGTTATGACAATGCTACTGGATAATTATTCTGGTAGCATTGTGTTTTTTTAATATTGGACCAATATTTATAACAGATATATTTAATTAATTGTAAAAATTGTTACTTTAGCACTGTAAAAGATTACATTTGAGTAAAATATAATAAATACCAAAGTCGCATGCGCAATTTGATTAAATATATCATTATCTCTTTATGTACGCTAATTGTTTTATTAATTACATCATGTGTTAAATTCCCGGAGAGGCCGCCTGAAGTACCGCCTGAAATTCCAAAAGAGCCAGTTGAAGAACAGGTTTATATCTATGACTTTGGTAACGAAAGGCAGAATATTTTAGCCCAGATTACAATAAATACAGACGGGAGAGTAAATCTTGACCAGATTACTGCTGAAATACCTCCTCTTAAGTACAACAAATCATGGCTTTTCTTTCTTACTCAGGATGACTGTCATCACGCTGCGTTTAGCTATACCTGGGCGGCAATTCACGGAAAGCCACTATCTACTATAACTGATCCAAAAGAACTATATTATGATGTAGGCCACTTAAGGGCTGGAGATTTCCCCCCGGATACTATCTCTTTAGGCAAGACTCTTGGGAGTACAGACGGGACTGGCAAAGAGGTACGCTTTGCTTTCACAACCACTCTAGCGCCAGAGAATAATATGGATGCGGAGACGGATGTTAATGTTGGATTTAGAGAAAATTATTTCCGCTTCTATGGTAAAGAGCATTTAACATGGGATAGTGTTATAGAGATAGTAAATACAGGTAATGGGATTGCTTTTCACAATATTAAAAAAGGGATTGAAGAAAATAACATTGATACCCTGCTAAGACACTTCTCTTTATCTCAGGATATTATTAAGTCCAGGCTTTCTGGCAGAGGGTGCAAAATTTTGGCAGAACCAGACGGGATTAAACTATACTTAAGTGCGGCAATTAATTATCCACCTATTAAATTAATGACTGCTCAGGCAGA
>CAZPRX010000209.1:0-2736 GCA_964588835.1 uncultured Muribaculaceae bacterium | reverse complement strand
GTATTGGCGGACCGGCAGCAATCCTTGCACAGGAGAGTATTAAAAAGGTTGAAGTACTTGAATATCCTGAACTAGGAATGGAGGCAATCTGGAAGATAGAGGTTGAAGACTTCCCTGCATTCATCTTAGTGGACGACAAGGGTAACGACTTCTTTAAGCAATTAAAGTAAAAACCTGAAGATCTCCCGGTAAGCCTTTTTACGGGGCTCTATGCCGGACAAGACAAGGTCATGCAGCCCATCTTCAATGATAACTACCTGCACAGGACCGGAGATTTTTGAAGAGAAACCAATAATTTCAGCGACATCTAAAACGGTGTCGCTTTTTTTATGGATATCCTCAAATGTTGAGCTTTTAGTACTGGCAGAGGAGGACATAACCAGTACAGGTACCTTTATTGTTATTCCCCTCTGTAGACTCTTTTGTGCTAGATGAATGGCCCTTATCCATGCAGCAGTAACCATGGGTGACTGAATCGGTTTCATAATAGTATCAAATTGCCACTCTCCGTAATATTTGCTGTGAAGGCTCATGCAATTAACAGGGCTTACGCTTCTGTTTACGACCATTCTCGGAAAGATGCATCCTGCCAGAGACAATAATGGGATTCCGATACTCTCAGATACTCCTCCCACATTCATGTCAAAAAACGGGCTATTTAGTACAAGTGATGAGACCTTAATTGAATCACCTTTTTCAGAAGCATAGAGAGCTGCTGTCAGCCCACCTGTCGAATGGGCCATAAGAGTAATATCTGTTTCAGGATAAGCGCTTTTAATCTCCTTAATCGCCAGTTCTATCTCCTCAAAGTAGTCTGATATATCCCTCAGGTCATACCAGACCTGTCCCGGTAACTTAGAACGTCCATACCTCCTGAGATCTAGTGCATAAAACCTGAAGCCCCTGTTTTCCAAGGAGTCTGCAAGTGATGTCTGAAAAAAGTAATCACTATATCCATGTATATAGAGTACAGCTCTTTGTGAATTATTACTCTCCTTTTTTCTCACTAATGTTGCAATGGGTTCTCCATCATAATCTTTCTTCAGAAGTAGATGCTTTTTCTCCCACTCTTCGCCAAGATAATCATCACTCCAGCTCTCTGAGTTTATTGATAATGCGGAGTTAAACAACGGGGTCTCAAGCCTATCTTTGTCATTGCAAGAAGAGAGAGTAAGGAGAGTAAAAAATGAAAACAATAAAATGGAATATCTCATAGAGGCTCTGTGTGAATGTTAATATGTGTTCCCCTTCCATATCTCTCCCTTATTGAGTGTTCAATTTCAGTAGCGATATCATGAGACCTTATAAATGTTATCTGTTTATCCAGCTTTATGTGTACATCAATTGCAAACACCGTCCCCACTTTTCTGGTCTTAAGGTGGTGGAATCTGATAACTTCGGGATGCCCTGTAATTATATCTTCAATCTCTGTTACAATCTCTTCCGGTAATGATGCCTCCAGAAGTTCTTTTACGCTAGGCATGCCAAGGTCGTAGGCAACCTTTAAAATGAAAAAACTAACCACAATTCCGGCAATAGGGTCAAGTATCCTCCACGACTCTCCCAGAAAAATTGCTCCTGAAATGCCCAATGCTGTCCCAATAGATGAAAGGGCATCTGATCTGTGGTGCCATCCATTAGCAACAACAGCCGGACTGTTAATTCTTTTACCAATTACTATTGTGTATCTGAAGAGTACCTCTTTTGATACTATTGAAATAATTGCTGCCCAAAGTGCAATTAATCCGGGTTCCTCAAGAGCTCCACCCTTTAGATACTCGATTATCTTTTCCAGACCGTTTATGAAAATTCCTATCCCCACTCCAGCCAATGCCAGAGAGATAATAAGAGTGGCAAATGTCTCAAACTTACCGTGACCGTATTTGTGGTTATCATCACTATCTTTTCCTGATACATTTACAAAAGCAATTACAACAATATCAGTTGCAAAATCTGAAAGGGAATGTACTCCATCCGCAATCATAGCGGAGCTTTTGCCCATAATTCCTGCAGTAATTTTTGCGGCAGTAAGAAACAGGTTTACGAAAAAACCCACTACAGTAACTCTCCTTGCCTCTTGACCTCTGTTTTCCATTTTTATATGTTATTGCCAAACAATTAATAAAGTTAAATGTTATTTTTGCAAATACCCAAAACAGATATATGTTTTTCATAATTGTTCTTACAAGCTTTTTTGCCCTATCATCTTATGTTTTTACCAGAGGATTTCAGGCGCTCCCACCATCGGTTTTAATAAAAGTAGCTTATTCTGTTCTGTTTATAGGCGGAATGCTCTCTTTCTTTTTAAGAATGTATCTTGGAGACAGAGTGGAGGAGAGATATGCATTACCCCTTTCAGAAGTGGGTTTTACATTTATCATAGCACTGGTATACTTTGCAATCTTTGCCCTTGGGTTTGATATACTAAGAGTGTTAAACTACTTTTTTCATATTCTTCCTGAGATTGTTGTTAAAAACAGAGAGATTGCCAAATATGCAGCCTTAGGCCTCTCTTTGATTACAGTTTTTATTCTTTTATTAATTGGTAGCAAAAATTTCAACAATCCGGTTGTCACCAAATACGAACTTTTTACAGAAAAATCTTTGCCAAAAGGGGGAATGAGGATTGTACTTGCGAGTGATATTCATCTCAGTTCATATATAAACAGCAATGATTTAAGAAGATATGTGGACCTTATAAACAGCCAGAACGGAGATGTTGTGATGCTTGCAGGG
>CAZPRX010000208.1:0-2772 GCA_964588835.1 uncultured Muribaculaceae bacterium | reverse complement strand
GGTGGCATCTCATGAACACTTCGCTCACTACGGAGATGCAGTGGGGATGTTTATGTACGGAAAGAGGGCTGTGGTCTTTAAGAATCTGAAAATTAGACAGGCGGTATGTTTGAGGTAAAAAGATTTGTACTAAACAAGATGGCTGAGAACTCCTTTGTCCTCTCTGCTTCAAACGGAGATACAATAATCATTGATCCGGGAGCAAACAGTGAGGCCGAACGTAACATGATTGCTCAGTACATTTCTGAGAATAAACTAACTCCGCTGGCTATAGTTCTCACCCACGGCCATTTTGATCATGTTGCCGGAGCCGCGTGGGCACGAGATTTTTACGGAATTAAATCCTGGCTGCACATTGATGACAAAGTGGAGTTGAGTATTGCCGCACAGGCAGCATCTGTGTATAGTGTAAATATGGAGCATCCATTTAATGAGGCCGATAACTACTTTGAAGGAGAGCCGGTGCTCAGGTTTGGTTCTGTGGAGATTCATGTGCTGCACACACCTGCCCACTCAAACGGATCTGTCTGTCTCTATATACCGGATGGAGATATTCTTTTTGCCGGAGATACCATTTACAACGGGACAATAGGATACTCAAATGAAGGATTTGCATCTCTTATTAAGGTGATAAAGGAGAAAATTCTGCCACTGTCGCAGATTACTATGGTATACAGTGGACATGGACTTCCGTGCACAATTGCAGAACTCAGACTCCCAACCAGTGTCCGCCGATAATCTATTTCAAATTATCCTGTTTCAAATAAATTTACAAAAATTAGTTGTTACTGCAACAAATTTAGACCTCTTTTCGTCTAACTACAAAAAGCAAATGTTTGTGATGGATATTAAAACTCAAGTTCGGATAAATGATTCTCTTGTTTGGGATAAATTATGCCAAAGCGAGGGTCATGAACTGGAAGAGATTCTGGAGAAGATGTCTGATAATGACAAAATGTTACTTTTCTCAGTCTGTAAGAAGATGTGTAATAGGTTAGGTGCTAGTTAATAGCATATTAGTTCTCGGGGCAGCTATATGTCCTTAATGTGAGGCTTAAGCACTCACAAGCCGTATTCAACAACGGATGTAGCATTTGAAATTTAGTTTTTTGTAAAGCAAGTATGAAAGTAACTAAAAAAATTGAAGTCATAATAGCAGAGCCTTGTTCTAAAGATAAGGCTCTCTATTTTGAAAGAATTAATGAATGGAGATCAATTTCCAGTTCGTTCGCAAATGAGCTTGTATCCTTTTTATATAGTGTAGATACATTGAGCAGTAGTAAAATTATTGATGAGGAGAGCCGTTTGGTGCTGAATATCCTTAAAATGACCGGTGAATCCAATACAGAAGAGCAGGCTCTCTCCTCCCTTTTTTCTGAAAGGGTAAACGGGAAGTTGCCAAGTATGGTTATCTCTGCAATCTATAAGATAATAAATGCGACATACCAAGAGACAAAAGAGAGAGTTGTTAAGGGAGTTTCAACTCTTCCAAACTATACTAATCTCCCTATCCCCTTTACTTTTAGCTGTATAGAGAGTTTAAAAAGGCTTGAAGGTAGCTATGACTACTCCTTTACTCTATTTGGTATTCCATTTAGAACTGAGTTTGGAAGAGATAGGAGCAATAATTTTCAACTCTTTTCACAAATTGCATCGGGATCTGTTAATGCGCCAAGCCTATCATTGACAATTGATAGAAGACGAGGTAAGCTCTTTCTTCTAATTTGTATTGACTTGCCAAAGAAAGAGGTTGAACTAATAGAAAACAACAGACTTACAGTTGAGCTCTCTGATTGTGCTCCATTGGTTGTCTCTTTCAGAAACAGGGTCGTACATATTGGTGGTAAGGAGGAATTCCTTTACAGAAGAAATCAAATAATTGAAAGTGCCAGAAGAGCTAGTCAGTATGTAAAGTTCTCTCCGGGGGGCAAAGGCAGAAAGAGAAAATTAGCTGCACTCAGGAGAATTCATGCAAAAGAGAATGAGTATATTAATACCAAAGTACATAACTATACAAAACATGTTGTTGAGCATGCGGTAAAAAATAAATGCAAAACAATTTGTATTGTTAAACACGATGTTAATGATAATAATGCGCTCATACTTAGGAGTTGGGGGTATTACGGACTATATAAAAAACTCAATTACAAAGCAGCACTTTCTGGCATAAGTGTAAGATGGGGGTGATATTTGGGCAGAATTTTATTTTTCCATATATTTGTGATAGCAACAATTATTGCATCACTAAATGGAAAATCTTGAATTAGACAAATCGTTAAATTTTCTTGTTAATAAAACAGCTCAGAAATTTAAGCTTGAGCTGGGAAGAAAGCTGAAACAGCAAGGTTTTGACCTTAGTAGCGATCAGTGGAGTGTCCTGCTCGCACTTGAGGAGAAGGATGGCCCCAGCCAGACAGAGCTTGCGCATAAACTATACAAGGACCGGTCAAATATTACAAGAATTCTGGATCTGATGGAGAAGATGAAACTTGTAGAGAGAAGAAGAAGTCCATCAGACAGAAGGGAGTACAATGTTTTTATTACTCAGACCGGCCGTGCAATTCTTCCTGATCTTAAGCAGGTGGGAGACTCTCTGTCAGAAAAGGCTCTTAAAGATGCAACTAATGACGAGGTTGAAGTAATAAAAAAATTCCTGGGCAGAGTATTTGAAAACCTTGAAGATTAAACGACTGATAAGCTTTATTGTGGCTCCGGTCCTGGCTCTCTTGCTTATCTTATTTGGAGATCTGGACCCGGAAAACCCAAGGGTGA
>CAZPRX010000207.1:0-2776 GCA_964588835.1 uncultured Muribaculaceae bacterium | reverse complement strand
GGTCACCATACAAATATAAGCATAAAATTGTACCTTTGCGGCATAATTCCAGAGTATGAAGATAAGCAAGGCGGTATTTTCCGGCAGCTCCGGGAGAGTAAGTGAAAAACCCTCCCTCAGGTTGCCTGAGTTTGCATTCATTGGCAGATCCAATGTAGGTAAGTCATCACTTATCAATGCATTATGCAAGCAGGGCAAGTTGGCCCACACATCATCCACACCTGGGAAAACACAGCTTGTTAACCATTTTCTTATCAATGACTCGTGGTATCTTGTCGATTTGCCTGGTTACGGCTATGCAAAAATTTCAAAAAAGGACAGAAAGGGGCTTAGTGAGATAGTTATGAACTACATCAACGAGTCAGAAGAGCTTCAGTTGCTCTTTGTTCTGCTTGATATCCGTCACCCCATCCAACCAATCGATCTTAAGTTTCTTTCAGAATTGGGAGAGGCCGAGGTTCCTTTTGCAATTATTTATACAAAATCAGATAAGCTGGGCGTTGTGGCCCGTCAAAACAGAGCTGAAGAGAATTCAAAGCAGTTGCTTGAATACTGGGAAGAGCTTCCGGCTACATTTGTATCATCAGCTGAGACAGGCCTGGGGAGGGAGGAAATTCTATCGTATATTCAGTCAATTTTAGTGAAGAAATAACAATATCATAATGGATCATCAACATCAGATTAAGATTTTCTCCTGCAGAAGCTCCAGATACCTTGCAGAGAAGATTGCCAGTTCACTGGGGCTTGAAATGGGAAGGTCATCGGTAACAGTATTTAGCGACGGGGAGTTTCAGCCCGCGCTTGAAGAGAGCGTAAGAGGAGCAACTGTATTTGTTGTTCAAAGTACAATACCGCCTGTTGAAAACATCTTTGAACTGCTGTTAATGATTGATGCTGCAAAAAGAGCATCTGCTTACAAAGTAATTGCCGTAATGCCATACTTTGGCTGGGCAAGGCAAGACAGAAAGGACAGACCAAGAGTTCCCATAGGGGCAAAAATGGTTGCAAATCTTCTTGAGGCTGCCGGTTGTGACAGGGTTATGACTGCAGATCTTCATGCGGATCAGATTCAGGGATTTTTTGACATTCCTGTTGATCACATCTACGCAAGCTCTATTTTCTTACCCTACCTGAGAGACCTTAAGCTTGACAATATGTCCATTGCAGCACCAGATATGGGTGGGGCTAAGAGGGCAAATGCATATTCAAGAATTCTGGGATGCCCGCTGATTATCTGTCATAAATCCAGAGAGAAGGCAAATGTAGTAGGTTCAATGACAGCTATAGGAGATGTTGAGGGGAAGAACATAATCATTATTGATGATATGATTGACACCGCCGGCACAATTACAAAGGCTGCCGACATGCTTATGGAGAAGGGTGCTTTGAGTGTCAGGGCACTTGCTACTCACGCAGTTTTATCAGGCCCTGCATACGAAAGAATTGCGGCCAGTGCGCTTAAGGAGGTTATCATTTCAGATACCATCCCTCTGGTTTTGAACCCGGATCAGGATACATCTAAAATAAAAGTCCTCTCAGTAGCCGATATCTTTGCAGACGTAATTGACAAAGTATACAACTATAAATCAATAAGTACAAGCTTTATTTTTTAGATATGATAAACCTTGATCCTCAACCATTGCACGATAGAATTGTTTACTCCATAAAGAGATTTTTCAGGGAGGCTGGTAGAGAGCGCGCAGTACTGGGGCTCTCGGGCGGAATTGATTCTGCATTGGCAGCATCGCTGGCTGTTGAGGCTCTCGGCAAGGAAAATGTACATGGCATACTCATGCCTTCACCATTTTCAACAGTTCACTCTGTTACAGATGCGGTTGAGCTAGCTGAGAATCTGGGAATATCATACGGAGTATTTCCCATTGAGGGAGTATTTGAGAAATTCCGGTCTGAGTTGAAGGATCTTTTTGGGGAGGAGCCTAAAAGACTAGTAGTTGAAAACATACAGGCCAGGATAAGAGGCGTTGCATTAATGGCCTGGACAAACCAAGATGGCTCACTATTACTTAACACATCAAATAAAAGTGAGGTTGCAATGGGTTATGGCACGTTATATGGAGATCTTACTGGAGCACTAATGGTTCTTGCAGACCTGTACAAACTCCAGGTTTACTCTGTTACACGATATATTAACAGAGAGAAGAGGGTTATACCTGAGTCTATACTAGTTAAGGAACCATCTGCTGAGCTGAGCATAAACCAAAAGGATAGTGATACTCTGCCGGAGTACTCTGTTCTTGACCCGGTTCTCCACTCTCTGATTGAAGAGAAGAGAAGCGCCGGAGATATGATTGAAGAGGGTTGTGATGTTAGTCTTGTGAACAGGATTATTCACCTTATGAATGTTTCATCATTCAAGGCACATCAGCTTCCTCCAATGATACAGGTGGGAGAGTCACCTCTTTTGCCGGCAAATAAATGTATCTATTATAAAATTGATTGATTAAGATGACAGTAATACTATTTTCACTAATAATGGTGGGGCTGGCAGTTTTCCTGCTCTCTTTCAATGTAATATTCAGAAAGGACGGAAAGTTTCCTCAGTCTGAGATTGGCGCAAACAAAGAGTTGCGTAATAAGGGCCTCATGTGTGCAAAATCAGAGGAGAAGATTCTCTGGCATAAAAATAACAAGGGCAAAAAAATAAATATAAAATATGACCCCATCTCGGACGGCTGCGGAGGATGCTCTTGCGGTACCGGTGGGTGTCAATAAGGATTAAAATGAGTATAGTAGCGATAGTAGGACGCCCGAATGT
>CAZPRX010000206.1:0-2791 GCA_964588835.1 uncultured Muribaculaceae bacterium | reverse complement strand
GTTCCGGAGTCTTCCAGTGTTCTGCTGAGCAATTGAGGTTCATAGCCCATTTTTTTGTATGTCTCTGAAAACATTTTACCTGGTAATAATATTGCCATATACTGGTCAGATAATGTTATGTTGCAGAATAGAGTGGTTGCAACAGTTGATCCCACAAGTGAGAATGTATTTTTAACGAGTCTTACCATTCGTTCTGTTATTACCTGAATCATTCCGCTTGCCTCCATTGCTCCACCAAAAGTAACTACACAAAGAATCAGCCATACAGTGTTGAGCATTCCTGCCATACCCTTTGTAGCTGTAAGTGAGTTCAGAATTGTGTCTCCCGTCTCTATTGATACACTTCCGTACATCATTTTAAGTGAAGCAACAAAATAGACAACCCCTCCGGAAAATCCATCGCCCGCAATTTGTCTGCAGAGTTCCGGCTGAAACAGGCACGCAACTATTGATCCTGCAACGGCAGATAGGAACAGAGTAATAAACGGTGATACTTTTTTTAGAATAAGAATTATAGTTAATGCAGGAACTAGTAATAAAAAAGGAGAGATATTGAAAACAGAAGAGATGGACCCCAGATTTGCAGCTACATCAGTAGAATTTGAAATGGGCATCAGGAATCCGGCTACTGTATATATTACAAGTGATATCAGAAAGGCAGGTGTTACTGTAATCAACATATACTTGATGTGTGTGTAGAGATCTACTCCGGCAACAGCAGCAGCAAGATTTGTTGTATCTGAAAGAGGGGAGAGTTTGTCTCCAAAGTATGCCCCGGAAATAATTGCTCCGGCCAGCCATGGTGCCGGAATCCCCAAAATTTGACCAGCTGATAGCATTGCTACACCAATGGTTCCTACTGTTGTCCAAGAACTTCCGGCCATTAAAGAGACAACGGCAGTCAGAATAAATGTAACAACCAGAAAGACCGATGGATGAATCAGTTTCAGGCCGTAATAGATCATTGCAGGGACAACTCCGCTTATCATCCAGGACCCTGTAAGTGCACCTATCATTAGTAGAATAAATATTGCTGAACCGGTTTTAGAAAGATGATTCATCATACCACCCTCAATTTTACTCCAGGGAATTTTCAAAACTACAAGCGAGATAATTGCTGTTATGACAGTAGTGAGCAAAAGTGAAATCTGTGAAGTTCCGGCAGATATTTCATCTCCAAAGAGTCTTACTCCCACAGAGATCATGGTTACAAGAATAATAATTGGTAAAAGAGAGAGAGCAAGACCGGGTTTTTTCATATATTAATTTCCGTTAAAGGTTACTGATTCAAACATCAAGGTAGGGATGAGCCATCTGCTGCCCCTTTTAGGGTCGTCTCCTGTAATTTTCAACGAGCTCCAGAGTTCAATGATATTACCGGTAACATTCATCTCTTTGATAGGATGGAGTATGATTCCATTCTCAAAATAGAAACCTTGCACGCCAAAAGAGAAATCCCCGCTGGATGAATTGCTGTTTCCGCCATTGAATCCGGTAACCAAAATGCCTTTTCCAGACTCTTTGAGTACATTTTGTAATGTATACTTAGGTTTTTCAGGAGGAAAGGTTCCGTTCACAGAGACGGAGAGTAGAGATGGCCCCTCAATTGTAGGCTCCATCCCCAGCTTTCTGGCGTTATATGTGTTCAGATAATAATTCTGAACAACTCCTCCGTCAATTATATTCATAGACTTAGTTGCTATCCCCTCGCTGTCAAAAAATCGGGACCCCTCGTATCCGTATAGATGAGGCCTGTCTATCATATAAACATTTGAAGGGAAAATTTTAGCACCAAGCTTCCCGGCAAGAAATGAGTTATTCTGGTGGATTGCTGCTCCGTTTAGTGCAGAGATAACAGGTGATACAACTCTGCTCGCTACGGTGTTCTCCAGCACCATATTATATTTTCCAGATTTCATTTTCTTTGGACTTAGCCTTGCCAAAGCCCTCTCCATTGCCACAGTCCCGCACCCATCCTTTTGAAGTTCAGAAAATATCATTGAACTTTCATACCACCATGCTTCTGGTCTTGCACCGCCTTTATCTTTAACAGAACATTCTGCACTGACAGAAAATGATGTTTGTCTTGACTCTCCGGAAAACTCCTCACTGTCTGCCATATAGTAATATTCAGATGAGTCACCGTATTCACAATTTGCTGATATAATTCTTGGGTCCTTACCAAAAATTTCTTCAGAGCATCTAAATGCAATATCTCTCTTCTCTTCAGGCGTAATGCTGTTGAAATCTGGATCATACTGGCCGAGCTCTTTTGCCTCACCTTTAAAAAGTAGCTCTCTGGGAGGTAAAACTCTGTCTTTGTCCGGAGCAATAAGTCTTGTTGCCTCTGATGCTTTGCCTATAAACTCTCTTAACTCATCTGTCTCAGTTCTGTTAGTTGAGTAGTAACCATATCTGCCTTCGATAAATAGCTGAAGAAAGAGTGTAGACCCAGTAGAGCTTTGCAGTCTGTCAAGCACATTATTTCTCACGGAGAATGAGCTCTGAACAGAGATTTCTGCACCGGCCCTTGATGCACTGCACCCGGCATCCATTGCCATCTCAAGCGCCGTATTAACTATTTTTTTAATATTTTTCTCCATGTTATTCCACTCCTCCAACAGTAAGTTTACTGACAAGCACTGATGGCATCCCGCATGATACAGCACAGTACTGCTCCTTCCCGCATGTCCACGTTCCGTTGTCAATAAATGAATTATCTGCAATCCCCACAATGTCTGCAAGGGCTTCAGGACCGTTACCGATTATATTAATGTCTTTGACGGGTTTG
>CAZPRX010000205.1:0-2841 GCA_964588835.1 uncultured Muribaculaceae bacterium | reverse complement strand
CCAAAGAACTCTAGCCCTGTTCGTAAGCATAATCGTTGCTCACTTACAGGTCGTCCAAAGGGTTATATGCGTGTTTTCGGTATCAGCCGTATCCAGTTCCGTGAGATGGCTAGCAAGGGACTTATCCCGGGCGTACGCAAAGCCAGCTGGTAGAAATTTAAAGGTGAAAAATCACCTTAACATATTTTATTATTAATTATTGGATATCGGGCGTCATAATGGCGTCGACTTACCAAAGCAAACAAGAAAAAAATGACTGATCCAATTGCAGACTTCCTGACAAGAATTAGAAATGCATATCTTGCAGGGCACAAAATTGTTGAGATTCCATCTTCAAAAATGAAGGTAGAGTTAACCCGTATTCTTCATGAGAAGGGTTATATCCTAAGCTACAAACTTGTAGAGGGCACTCCCAACAACACAATTAAGATAGCGCTTAAGTATCATCCTGAAACTAAAAAGGCTGCTATCAAGAAAATATCAAGAATAAGCTCTCCTGGTCTAAGAAGGTACGTGGGCGTTGACCAACTCCCAAGGGTACTGAATGGTCTGGGAATTGCCATTTTGTCTACATCTAAAGGTATGATTACCGATAAGGAGGCAAAAGACCTTAATGTTGGCGGAGAGGTAATCTGCTACGTATATTAAAAGAATTATTTATTAAAACCATTTATTAATAATGTCACGAATAGGAAAATTACCTGTAAACCTTCCGTCCGGTGTTACTCTTGTAGTAGAGCCGGGTAACGTTGTAAAGGTTAAAGGCCCCCTGGGTGTGCTGGTTCAGAAGGTGGACGCAGACATAACCGTAGAGATTGAGGGGAGCACTGTAAAAGTAACTCGTCCTACGGATCAGCCTCGTCATCGTTCTATGCACGGTCTTTACCGCTCACTCATACAGAACATGGTGACAGGCGTTTCTCAGGGTTTCTCCATCAAACAGGAGTTTGTGGGTGTGGGTTATCGTTGTGAAGTTAAGGGACAAGTTATTGAGATGAGCCTTGGCTACTCTCACGACATCCACTTTATGGTTCCGGCTGAGATTAAAGCCAGCGCAGAAGTTATAAAGAAAGGTGCAAACCCTGTACTGACTCTAACCAGCTATGACAAACAATTGCTGGGTATGGTAGCTGCCAAAATACGCTCGCTGCGTAAACCTGAACCTTACAAAGGAAAGGGTATTAAGTTTGTGGGTGAACAACTTCGTCGTAAAGCAGGTAAATCTGCCAGCGCTAAATAATAAGGAGAAGAAGAGATATGGCTTTAAATAAAATAGAAAGAAGAAAAAGGATACAGCACCGCATTCGCAAGGTTGTGAGTGGCGTGGCAGAGAGGCCAAGACTGGCTGTATTCAGAAGCAACAAGCAAATATATGTTCAGCTTATTGACGATATCAACGGAGTTACTCTTGCAAGCGCAAGCTCGGCAGATAAAGCTATCGTTGAGGAGTGCAAAGGTAAATCCGGAGTAGAGGTTGCGAAACTTGTGGGCAAACTTGCAGCACAGCGCGCTATCGAAAAGGGTATTAACGAGGTCTCTTTCGATCGCGGAGGTTACCTATATCACGGAAGAGTTAAAAGTTTGGCAGAAGCCGCCCGCGAAGGTGGTCTTAAATTCTAGTAACTGACTATGGCAAATATAAACGTAAAGAAAGTTAAAACGACTGATCTTGAACTAAAGGACAGATTGGTTGCAGTTAAGAGGGTTACCAAGGTAACCAAAGGTGGTCGCCACTTCAGCTTCGCAGCCATTGTTGTGGTTGGTGATGAGAAGGGTGTTGTAGGTTATGGCCTGGGTAAGGCAAATGAGGTAACAACCGCCATCTCTAAAGGAATTGAGGATGCCAAGAAGAATCTTGTTAAGATTCCTCTGAACAAGAAGACAATTCCACACGAACAAGAGGCAAAATTCGGAGGAGCACGTGTTTTCATGAAACCGGCTGCTGAAGGTACCGGAGTGAAAGCGGGTGGTGCGATGCGCGCAGTATTTGAATCTGTAGGTATTCACGACGTTCTTGCTAAATCAAAGGGCTCTTCAAACCCTCACAACCTTGTGAAGGCAACTGTAGCTGCTCTTCTTGAAATGAGAGATGCTTACACTGTAGCAGGTTTGCGCGGTGTTCCCATGAATAAAGTTTTTAAAGGCTAGGAGGAAAGAAGATGACAAAAGTAAGAATCACTCAGGTCAAAAGCAGCGCACGCGCTACGATAAGACAGCAGGCAACCCTGGCCTCTCTTGGGATACGCAAAATCCACCAAGTTGTGGAGGTTGAGAGTAATCCTGTAACCAAGGGTATGATAGATAAAATATTACACCTTGTAAAGGTTGAAGCAATTAACTAATAGGAGAGCATTGACAATGAAATTACATAATCTAAAACCAGCTACAGGAGCCACAGGCAGAGAAAAAAGAATAGGCAGGGGTGAAGGTTCGGGTCACGGTGGAACTTCCACTCGTGGTCACAAAGGTGCTCAGTCTCGTTCCGGTTACTCTCGTAAGCCGGGTTTTGAAGGAGGGCAGATGCCTCTCCAGAGAAGACTTCCAAAATTTGGATTTAACAACATCAACAGAGTGGAGTTTAAGGCGATTAACCTTTCTACACTTCAGGAGCTGAATGAAAAAAGAGGAGTTGAGGTAATTAACCTTGATGTTCTTGCTCAGTTTGGTCTCATCTCTAAGAATGACAAGGTTAAAATTCTTGGAAATGGTAATCTTACCGTGAAACTTGATGTAACAGCACACGCATTTTCAAAATCGGCCATAGCACAGATTGAGGCACAGCAGGGTAAGGCTACTAAAATCTAACGAAGCCCATGAAAAAATTTATTGAAACGATCAAGA
>CAZPRX010000204.1:0-2873 GCA_964588835.1 uncultured Muribaculaceae bacterium | reverse complement strand
GTCAAGTAGAATGCTCATGTCAAAACCTTTATAGTTAAATGTATTTGACATACCGGCGGTAAAGTTAGGAGTAGCGTTACCTATATTTCTGATAGGGGTTGCAGCGTAGTATCCATTTGCAGGGTTAACCAGCTTATTTCCCTGATCATCATAAACATAGCCCGTTCCGTAAATAACTGGATATGATGCACCTGTAAATGCGCCGGATTTAACACGGAAAGGTGCGTTTTGCAGATTTAGGTAACTAAGACCCTCAGCAATTTCGATAACTTTATTCTCTATTGTTCCGAGGTTTATCTGCATATCCCATGTAAAGTCTTTTGTCTTAACTGGAACAAGGTTGAGTGTAACCTCAATACCTTTATTAGACATATGACCTGAGTTAATGTACATGCTTGCATAACCGGAAGCACCTGATATCATAACAGGCACAATCTGATCGTATGTATCTTTCTGGAAATAAGAGATATCAAATCCAATTCGGTTGTCCAGCATACGTGCCTCTAAACCTACCTCCCATGATTTTGTTGACTCTGGTTTTAGGTAAGGATTAGACATTGTTGTAGGCGGATTGTAACGTGGATTTGAACTAAATGCTCCACCTGAAGATGCCGCGTAGTAAGATTCGAGGTTGTAAGGATCTGTATCATTACCTACCTGTGCCCAGCCGCCGCGTACCTTTGCAAAGTTAAGCCAGCTTATATCCTTAAGAGCCTCAATGGATGTAAGAACAGCACTTAGGTTAACTGACGGATAGAAATATGACCTGTTATTTGAAGGAAGAGTTGATGACCAGTCATTTCTTGCTGTTACATCTAAATAAATAAACTGATTCCAGTCAAGGGTAATATTTCCAAAGACAGAGTTAATTCTCTTATGTGATTTATTATCGTAAGCAGTAGCTTTAACGTTTGAGTTTGACAAAGTGTATAGATCAGGGATAACAAGTCCTCCGACAGTTATACCACCTGTTCTCCAGCTCTTTCTGTCTGACCTGCTGGTACCAAGAATTGCAGATACACCCATCTTATCGTTTATGAATCTTTTGTTAAAGTTTGCAAAGAGCTCCATGTTAGTCTCAAGACCCTCTCTAACATCAAGATAATACTCAGAAGTAGCTTGTGATCCCACAGCAAATCTCTCTTCCATCGCAAGGTTAAAAAAGTCAACCCCCACGCGACCGGTTATTTTTATCCAGTCAGCAAGTTTAAGATTAAGACCTGCGTTACCATAAACACGGTTTCTTCTGTCACTCTGATAGTTTCTGTATGCAGACCAGTATGGATTGTCTGTGTACATAGGCGTGCCATCATCCCAAGATGTTCTGTTCCATGTTCTTTGAGATCCATCAGGATTCAGATATTCTCTCAGGTCATAATAATCAAGTTGAGTCTGTGACCACTGCCACATTTTCTGAACAGGGTTTCTGTCTCCGTATCCTGTCTCAGGACGGCCTGTAGCTGCGTTGTTAACGTAGTTTACATTTGCCCATACATCAAGATACTTGTTCATATTTGCAGTACCGCTGAAACTGATAGTATTTCTGCTAAGTTTACTGTTAGGATTGATACCTGTGATTTCACTGTTTGTGTAAGATAGTCTGAAAGTTCCATCCTCACTGCCTTTTGAAATCTGAATGTTGTTTGTGTAGTTTACACCATTCTGGAAGAATGTTTTATAGTCATTTTCAGGATAAATCCATGGCCTTTCAACCAGGTAATTTTTTGTATCCCATGGGTCAAAGGCATTCCACTCAAGAACCTTCACGTTAGGATCGTATTTTGGTCCCCAGCTTTCGTCTGTTGCGTAGTCAACAAGTCTGTAGGTTTTACCATTGATATTCGCTGCAAGAAAACCATCAAGTGTTCCGGCACCTTCGTAAACAAAACCACCACCATACAATTTCTGAAGCTGTGGCATGTAAGCCGCTTTATCAATTGTAACTGATGAGTTAACACTTACACCAAATGTTTTCTGAGATGCTTTAGCTCTTTTGGTTGTAACCATTACAACACCGTTTGCAGCTCTTGAACCGTAAAGTGCAGTTGCAGATGCTCCCTTTAGTACCGACATTGATTCAATGTCGTCCGGGTTAAGGTCTGATGCAAGGTTTCCGAGGTCATAACCACCACCGCCGGTTGCACCGTATGAGAAGTCAGCATTACTGATAGGAATACCGTCAACAACAAATAGAGGCTGGTTACTTCCTGTCAGTGAGGTGTTACCTCTGACATTAATCTTTGCACCGCCACCCATCTGTCCTGAAGCAGCCTGAATCTGAACACCGGCAACTCTTCCAGAAAGAGCAGATACAACGTTTGTTGTACGCACCTTCTGAAGTTCGTCACCCTTGACATCCTGAACTGCATAGCCCAATGCCTTCTTTTCACGGGATATACCCAAGGCTGTTACTACAAGTTCATCGATTTTGATTGCATCCTCTTCCAGAACAATCTCGACGTAAGCCCTGCCGTTAAGGGCAATCTCTTGGGTTCTGTAACCGATTGAGCTGACGATCAGAGATGCATCGCTCTGTACATTGTTAAAGGTAAATGTACCGTTCTCTGCTGTGTTAGTTGCAGTTGTTGAGCCTTTAACGACAACGGTAACAAAACCCAGTGGCTGACCATTAACGTCAATTACCTTACCGGTAATGCGTCCCTGCGCCCAAGAAGAGACTCCTGCAAGCAGGAGAAGAAGAGTAACGGCAATTAACTTGCCGACTCTAGTAAAATTCTCTTTTACATTCATAAATAAGTTTTTGTTAAGTTTGAAATTTAGGTTAACCTTATTAACTAAGGCGTAACAAATTTAGAAAAATTTATTACACTTCCTAACTTTACAGCCACTTTTTTAATGAAAAAAGGTGGCTT
>CAZPRX010000203.1:0-2876 GCA_964588835.1 uncultured Muribaculaceae bacterium | reverse complement strand
CGGCTGAGTATAAAATACCGGCACATTTAAACATAGAAAACGGGGAGCTGATTATGAGCATGTCATTATCCGCTGCAAGTTCAAGCATATCTTCCGACACCTCTTTTCCTCTGCAAATAAGCAGATATGGTGTATCTGACATTTCAGCAGTTCTAATAGCCTGGACATTTGCCAGACCGGTTATAAGGATGAACTCATTTGTCTTTACAGTGAGGACATCACTCATAAGGTCTGATGCAAAAGCCTGCTCAACCACCCCATCAAGGTGCTGCTCTCCGCATAGCACCGTACCATTTATGAGATTACACAGATCCCGGATTTTCATTATTTATATTTTACAAAGTCTTTATATAACATCTTCTTTTCATATATGGCTGCGTATCATACCGCTCCCACACTTTAAAGGCCGAATTATTCTCCGCCTGAGGATTTGTAATCCCGGTTGTAACACCCATTCGGTGAAGATTAGCGCCTATATGAGTATGAAAAATTGAGGTAACCCCCTTGTGCTGCCACTCAGGAGATGCCCCTATCATCATGAAGTCAATTGTATCGTACTTTCTGAATGCTTTTAAAATGTGGCAAAGACCAAAAGGGAAGAGCTTACCTTTAGCCTTCTGAAAAGCCTTGCTGAGACTTGGAAAACATATTCCAAAAGCAGCAATGTTTCCATCCTGATCAAGAACTAAAGTTGTAAGTTCTTGTTTCAGTTTTGGGAAATACTCCTTGCCAATATTTTTAATTTCAGCATCAGTCATAGGGACAAAGTTGTCTATCTCCCGGAAGCTTTCATTATAACTCTTGAAGAAGCCCCTTACAAGAGAGTCAACATCCTTTATCTCTTTGATATTTAACACCCTAAGTTTGTGCTTTTCAACAAGCATGTTATTAACTCTTATTATTCTCTGGTCAATAGGATCTCCTGTTGCCACCTTGAGCTGTATCCAGTCAAGCTGCTTACCGAATCCCATCTGCTCCATAAATTGTGGATAGTAAGAGTAGTTATAGATGCAGTTCACTGGTGGGATGTTTTCAAAACCCTCTATCATCATCCCCTGTTTGCCCCATGTATTGAAACTAAGCGGGCCGTGTATCTCCTGCATGCCCAGCTCTTTTCCCCACTCCTGCACCTTTTCTATCAAAGCCTTTGCAACTTCAAAATCAGCAATGAAATCATACCAGCCGAATCTCACTCTCTTTTCTGAATGAAACTCATTCGAACGAGGATTATATATACCTGCAATCCTGCCAACGACATCTCCTCCTTGGTCAAATGCAAGCCACAATTTTAATGTACAATACTCAAGTGAAGGACTCTTTGTAAGGACAGACAACTCATCAGCATCAAGTGATGGAACATACTGTTTACTACCCTTGTATAAACCGTGTGGAAACCTTATGAATTTTTTTAAATCTGATTTTGAAGAAATCTCTCTAATAGTTATTTTCATCAGGGGCAGAATAGTTTTGGTGTAAGCAAAACAAATATAATCATTTTTTTTCATTAAGAAAGAGGAGCTCCTCAAGCACGGCCTGAGCACATAGACAACCAAATACAGGTGGCAGATATGATATTGTACCCACCATCGATTTCTTGTTCTGCTCCTCCACCGGCACAATAGCATCTGTATCCGGCAGCTCTTCTGAGAAGACTACTCTGAATCCTTTGCTAATTCCCTCTTTTCTGAGTTTTTTTCTAAGAATATAAGCTAAAGGGCAATTGTATGATTTTGATAAGTCCTTAATTGTAACCTTAGTAGCGTCACTTTTTGCTCCTGCCCCCATGGAGCTTACAAGCTTGATTCCGTTTGTCACCGCATACTTAATGAGTGCAATTTTTGGAGACAGAGTATCTATTGCATCAACAATATAATCGGGGTTGAAAGGTGAGAGAAGAGAGTGAACATTATCTTCAGTAAGATACTCCTTAATGGATACTAATTCCAGTGATGGATTTATATCTCTCAGTCTGGCCTCCATAAGTTCACTTTTATACTTGCCCATTGTACTGTCAAGTGCAAGTAACTGCCTGTTCTTATTTGTAGGGGAGACAACATCAGAGTCAAGAATTACCATCTTCCCCACTCCTGCTCTAGCAATCATCTCCGCAGCATATGCCCCAACGCCTCCAAGCCCTACCACCACTACTTCACAACCTCTCAGTCTTGCCAGCCTCTCCTCTCCTAAAAAAAGAAGGGATCGCTCCTGCCATTTATAATCAGCTATATCTGCCATCATCCCACAATTTTTTTTGACTCCTCCCAAATAACATCCATCTCCGCAAGTGTCATCTCCTTTATGTTTTTCCCGTTTTCAGATGCCCATTTTTCAAGATATCCAAATCTTCTGATGAATTTAAGATTTGTCAATTCCAGAGCAGTATCGGGATTAATATCATATAATCTGGCAGCGTTAACAAGTGAAAACATCAAATCCCCAAACTCTCTCTCCATTTTATCTTTTCCAGTTTTTCCACCGGCCTTCTCTGTGACAACCTCCTGCTCAAATTCTGATATCTCCTCCTTAACCTTTTTCCACACATCCTCTCTTTCCGACCAGTCAAATCCAACTGCTCTTACCTTATCCTGGACTCTGTATGCTTTTACAAGAGAGGGCAAAGATGCAGGTACACCTGAGAGTATAGTCTTATTTCCATCCTTCTCTTTTCTCTTAAGTTGCTCCCAGTTTTGTATAACCTCCCCGGCGCCGCTCACCTCAACATCTCCAAAAACATGTGGATGGCGGAAGATTAGCTTCTCGCATATAAGATTCATTACATCGGCAATATCAAAAAGCCCCCTCTCCTTTCCGATTTTCGCATAGAAAACCATATGAAGCATCAAGTCTCCAAGCTCCTTGCTTACACCCTTGTAATC
>CAZPRX010000202.1:0-2885 GCA_964588835.1 uncultured Muribaculaceae bacterium | reverse complement strand
CGCCAAGAGCCGCTGCTCCAGCAATTACAGGTGCTATCCAAGCTACCATGACATCCTCCTTCTATAGTCCACCTACGAACGCTGCTTGAAGTTTATTTCCTAAATCTTGCTCTGAAATTTTCCAGCTCTGCCCTCTCTATATCGTTGAGTACTGTTCCGGGAATAGTTGCTATTTCCAGGACAGAACCTACAATAAGCCCGGTAGGTTTAAATACGGTAAATGCTATGGCATCGTTACCCTTAGCATTATCAATTGAGCGCATAACCTCATTATAGGTTCTCTCTACATCTGAAAGCTCTTTTCCACCCTCAGCAGAGTAGTCCAGAACAGAATAAATATTCTCACCCATCAATTTAGACACTGTCTTTGATGCCTCCTGAAGGGTCTCCCCTCCAACAAATTGTCTGTAAAGAGTGGGTTTAACAGCCCATCCAAGCGGCAGCCCTATTCCGGATGCAAATTGTGTAAGCCCTTTGCCGGCTTTAACGACAGTATTGCTGGACATGGCTTTGAATAAAATGTATGCATTGCGGAGGTCGTTGTTGCTTTTTGATGCAAAAGCAATCTCTGTGTTATTGAAATCTAGCATGATATTTGTTTTATTGTCAAAAGTTACCAAATTTAGTAAATTTTATGGATGCATCTCCCTATATTTGCACCCTCTTTTATTAATTATCTATATGAACAAAACCGGTGCTTATAAACTGACTGTCACCATACCAGTCCTTAATGAGGAGGATAATATCCCGTCTCTTGTAAAAAGGCTTGACTCTCTAGCCATGTCATGTATTGATTTCCCGGTATGTTTTCTTTTTGTGGATGATGGGTCTGCGGATAAAAGCCTGAGTCTTATAAAGGATATTTGCAGCAAAAGAGAGAACTACTTTTATATAAAATTTGAAAGGAATTTTGGTTTGAGTGCAGCTTTAAAGGCTGGCTTTGATTATGCAGAGTCTGAATTTACCGGTTATATTGATGCCGACCTTCAGTTGGCTCCTGAGGATTTTAAATTGCTCATCCCATTCGTTAATGAATATGAGATGGTGATGGGTATCAGACAGCACAGAAAAGATACTGTTGTAAAGGCAATCTCTTCAAAAATTGCCAACGGATTCAGACGTATGATGACCGGGGATGGAGTTGAGGATACGGGTTGTCCGCTCAAAATAATTAGAAGTTCATACGCAAAGCGTTTTCCAATGTTCAATGGTATGCACAGATTTCTCCCTGCTCTTATGCTGCTGCAAAACGGCAAAATTAAGCAGGTACCTGTTGAGCACCATCCAAGGGTTGCAGGGGTTTCCAAGTTTCACCTTTTCAACAGACTTGTGGGACCATTTATGGATACATTTGCATACAGATGGATGAAAAAAAGATATATAAACTACTCTGTATCTGACAATAACCTAGGCTGATGTTATTATACGCAATAGGTCTTACAGCTCAAATATTTTTTGGAGCTAGAACGCTCCTTCAGTGGGTAATGTCTGAGAGGGCGAGAAAAAGCCTCTCTCCATCTATCTACTGGATTTTGAGTATGGTTGCATCCTGGTTGTTCTTTATTTACGGGTGGATGAGAGAGGATTTTGCAATTATTCTGGGGCAGGTCATCTCTTACTATATATACATTTGGAATCTTGATGCCAAGGGACTGTGGAGAAAAATCCCAATTGAGCTAAGGGTTCTGCTGGCGGGCACACCTCCGGCAGCCATTGTGCTTGCATCCGGAGATGCTGCGTCTTTTGTCACCACCTTCCTTCAGAATGACAGCGTGCCCATGTGGCTGCTTATTTTTGGCTCGGCAGGACAACTTATCTTTACCCTAAGGTTTGTTTATCAGCTCATATATTCATATAAAAGAAAGGAATCTCTGCTTCCGCTGGGCTTCTGGATAATAAGCGTATCGGGCTCAGCAGTTATTATTGCATACGGGATAATCAGAAGGGATCCGATTCTCCTTCTGGGGCAGGTTCCCGGTATAGTTACATACTTAAGAAATATCTCATTACACAAAAAACATTATGGAGCAACTGGGCAGGTGGATCTATAAATACAGATATATTCTTTACTTCCTCGCTCTTGTGCCGATGTTCCTCACCAGGGACTTCACGAGAAACAACGAGCTGAGATACCTGAGTATCGCCGATGAGGCCATCAGGACAGGAAGTATCTTCACCTTTACAAATCATGGTGTATTCTATGCAGACAAGCCGCCTCTCTATCTGTGGATAGTTATGGCAGGCAAACTTCTCTTTGGGACTCACAGCATGTTTTTTCTGGCCCTCTTTTCATACATCCCGGCCCTGGTGGTGATGTGGATAATGAACAGATGGAGCAGAGAGGTGGTACCAGCAATTAGCAGAGTTGCCGGAGAGCTTATGCTTCTGACCTCTGTCTTCTTTATAGGGTCTGCAGTGGTGCTGAGGATGGACATGCTGATGTGCATGTTTATAACACTCTCCCTCTTCACTTTTTTCAGGATGTATTCTGGGAAGGCGAAAAAACGTGATAAGTGGTTGTTCCCGGTTTATGTCTTCCTTGCCATCTTCTCAAAGGGTCCTGTGGGAATAATGGTTCCTCTTATGACAACAATCGTATTTCTTATAATCAAAAGGGACTGGAGATCAATTGGTAAGTATTGGGGAGTCCGTACTCTTGGAATACTGATTGCCTTATGTGCCGTATGGTTTGGTAGTGCATATGCCGAGGGTGGGAATGAGTATCTTAACAACCTCCTGTTTAATCAGACAATAAACAGGGCTGTTGACTCTTTCCATCATAAAGAGCCTGTCTGGTATTATCTAATAGCAATCTGGTATTCACTTGCACCCTGGGTATTTCTTGTCCTTGTACCTGCTGTCACCATGCGGAGCTTTTCTGAAGA
>CAZPRX010000201.1:541-2917 GCA_964588835.1 uncultured Muribaculaceae bacterium | reverse complement strand
CGCTGTGGCGGAGACTCCTTCAGTTATGCGGAATACTCTGTGAAGGGGCATGCAGGAATTTCTGCCAGAAATAGCGAACCACGGACGGCTGCAACTTGCTTATTTTGTGCGACTTGACACTTTATCCGAGGGGTCACCCCTCGGGTTGATTGTCATTCCGCTCTTAATCTGAATGTTACAGCCGTGCGGGCTCAGACCGCCTTCCGAGGATTTAAATGGTGCTGCGCGGTTTATACGGCCTTTGGCCGGGTATCTGGTTCCGGAGGTTGCGGGTTTGGGTGGGACGAACCTCCATCGAGTTCGTAATGAGCTGATTACAAAACATAATTTGTTGATTATGAAAGATTTGTGTTTTGAAACACCTTGGGATTCAACCCCATAGAGGTTCGTCCCACCCAAACTACAGTTTTTTCTTCTCCATATTGGCGAACTGAAGTCTGTAGCCCATCTTTTTGTCGGTGTATTTTAGAATCAGAGAGAGGATGATGGATATTGAGCAGATGGCTGTGAAGATGGTCATTGTTAGGGTGTAGTCGTATTTGTTTACCTCTACGCCATCTTTTAATACAGTACCTACAATGCTGTATTCGTTCAGTACAAATCCCACCAGAATAGGAACTACCATTAGCCCGATGTTTTGTATGTAGTAAGTGAGTGCGTAGGTTGTCCCGAGCTGTCTCTCAGGGATAATTTTTGCAAGGGAGGGCCACATTGCAGATGGGACCATTGAGAATGCAATTCCCAGTAATACCATAAGTATTATCGCAACCCACCACTGGTCAAGAAATGGAAGTGTAAAAAGGAGGTGAACAGTTGTAAGTAAAACTGAGCCACCAATCATAAGGTCGGCACCGTGTCCAATTTTATCGTAAATTCTTCCAAACAGTGGAGTGAGAATAATTGCCCCGAATGGCAGTAAACTAGGTATTAGGCCGGATAGTTTGGGATCAACTCCAAATTTAAACTCCATCATCCCTGCTGCATATTTAAGATAAGGAAATACAGCTGAGTAAAAAACGACACATAGTGAGGCTATTAGCCAGAATCCTTTGTTGTTTAGTATTGCCTTGACGTCTTTAAAGTTAAAACTCTCTTCGCTCTTTGTCTCCTGCTCTTTTATCTGAGTGTCAAGTTTTTTGTCGTAGATAGTAAAAATAATAAAGGTGAGAAGCCCTACAACAAGAAGGCTCAATCCAAAGAGGACAGATGAACTTACGTTTCCAAAGTGTGATACAATCAGGGGTGATAAGGCAAGTGCTGCTGCAGAGCCAAGGCGGGCAAGTGAAAGTTGCATACCCATTGCAAGAGCCAGCTCTTTTCCTTTAAACCACTTAACAATAGATTTGCTTATGGTTATCCCAGCAACCTCTGATCCAACTCCGTAAATCCCAAAACCAACAACAGCCCAGACAACCTGCATTTTGTATTCACTTCCAAAAAAAGTCATGGAGCTGTTTAAAAGTGATTCGTTGGAGACGGCCCAGTATTTAAGGGCAATTCCACCAACCATTAAAATACATGACATAATTCCGCTGAATCTTATTCCCTTTCTGTCCAGAATGATTCCTCCGAAAATAAGCATTCCGAGGAATACGTTAAAAATTGAGTAGGAACCGGAAAACCATCCGTATTCAGATGGATTCCATTGATTATGTCTCTCAAGTATTGTCTGAAGTGGAGAAAAAACATCTGATGCCACATAGGACGCAAACATCGTAAATGAAACCAATATAAGCATCAGCCACCTTATGGAGGTTGACTCCCTAAGTTGCACAGATTTTTTTTCCATATGTTTTAATTTATTTAATTTGAGCGTAAAATGGTCTGGTCTCTGTCAGGACCTACAGATATTATTTTAATAGGAACTCCGGTCTCTTTTTCAATGAATCTTACATAAATCATGAATTCAAAAGGCAGTTCGCTCTCTTCTGTAATTTTGGTAAGGTCTCTTTTCCAGCCCTTGAACTCTTTGTAAATAGGCTCAACTTCTGCAAAGGTGTCGAACGGAACCTCGTGACTCTCTACTCCGTTTACTTTATACCCTGTAGCTACCTTAATTGTATCAAACGTATCCAGTACATCAGATTTCATCATGATTAGCTGATCAACACCATTAATCATTATTGCGTATTTCAAGGCAACAAGATCCAGCCAGCCTGTCCTTCTGGGGCGGCCTGTGGTCGCTCCAAATTCAAAACCGAGTTTTCTCAGCTCCTCACCGGTGTTGTCGTTAAGTTCAGTAGGGAATGGGCCGCTTCCCACTCTTGTACAGTAAGCCTTGAATATCCCTGATACAGTGCCGATTTTTGATGGAGATACACCGAGTCCTGTGCAGGCTCCTGCACATGTAGTTGTAGATGATGTTACAAAGGGGTA
>CAZPRX010000201.1:0-531 GCA_964588835.1 uncultured Muribaculaceae bacterium | reverse complement strand
AAAGTCAACATCAAGAAGAGACCCTTGTGCACCCTCTGCCAGAACTCTTTTATTTTCTGTAAGCAGATTGTTCACCATATACTCTCCGTCTACCAAGTTAAAACCTTTAAGGTATTCAATTGCCTCAAGCCATTCGGCCTCTCTTTCGTTGATGTCGTAAGAGTGGTCAAATTGTTTAAGGAAAGAGATGTGTTTATTCTTGAGAGAGTTAAACCGGTCTAAAAAGTTAGGGGCAATGATGTCACCCACCCTGAGACCATTTCTGCCTGTTTTATCCATATATGTAGGGCCGATACCCTTTAGGGTAGAGCCAATCTTGGATGCACCCTTTGATGCCTCAGATGCAGCGTCAATTATTCTGTGAGAAGGGAGAATCAGATGAGCCTTCTTTGAGATGACTATTCTCTCTCTTACCGGGACTCCGCTATTTTCAATAAGAAGACACTCCTCTTTGAAAATAATGGGGTCAATTACGACTCCGTTGCCAATAATGTTAAGTGTCCCTTTGCGGAATACACCTGAAGGAATAGT
>CAZPRX010000200.1:2691-2931 GCA_964588835.1 uncultured Muribaculaceae bacterium | reverse complement strand
AGGGGGGTTTGCTGTAGTTTCTTTGTTTACTCATAACCTTTTAAGCTTTGGAGCACTTGTGGCCATGATGATAGCATCCTCTGGAGATGAAGCTTTCATTATGCTTGCCCTTATACCCAAAACAGCTGTAATCCTTTTTATAGTTTTATTTGTAATAGGAGTAATTGCAGGCATTATCGTTGATAAGCTTTACAAAGGCAGCAAGAGACCATTTCCAGCTGAAGAGTTCAAACTTCACGA
>CAZPRX010000200.1:0-2681 GCA_964588835.1 uncultured Muribaculaceae bacterium | reverse complement strand
GCACAAAGCGCTCAATGACCAGAGAGAGAATAATAATAATGGCCGGAATTGCCATTTTTATAGTTGCTGTAATTGCAGGAATTCTTGAACATGATCATGCTTCTCATGCTCACGAGGCTACCCCTGCAGCGGTTGTTGAAATGCACGACCACGACCATGCAGAGACAACACATGAAGAACACGGATTTGATATTTTCTCAGAAAGATGGATGAATCTGCTATTTGCAGGAGTAAGTATCTTTTTACTTTTCCTTACTGCAAGAGCCGGTGACCACTTCATTAGAGAACACCTATGGGGTCACGTTGTAAAGAAACATTTCAAGTCAATATTTCTCTGGACATTTGGTGCTCTGCTTGTAATTCATTTTGGGATGCAGTTTCTTGACATAGAGCATTGGCTTAGGGATAATATATTCCTGATGATTCTAATTGCTGTACTTATAGGTATAATACCAGAGTCAGGTCCGCATATGGTCTTTATAACATTGTTTGCCGGCGGACTTATACCTTTTTCAGTACTACTTGCCAGCTCGATTGCTCAGGATGGCCACACTGCACTTCCTTTACTTGCAGAAAGCAAAAAAGGCTTTGTACTTGCCAAAGCCATTAATATTGCAATAGGACTGATCATAGGAACAGCTGTTCACCTGGCGGGGTTTTAACACCCCGCAGGGGAACACTACTCTCCGTTCATAGAGCTTAAAAACTCTAAATTATTGTCTGATCTGATAAGTCTGGTCTTCATGAAGTCCATTGCCTCAACAGAGTTCATATCTGCCAGGTAGTTTCTTAGAATCCATATTCTGTTCAGAGTCTCTTTGTCAAAAAGGAGATCATCTCTTCTTGTACTGCTTAATGTTACATCAACTGCAGGGAAGATACGCTTGTTAGAAAGTTTTCTGTCAAGCTGAAGCTCCATGTTACCTGTGCCTTTGAACTCCTCGAATATAACCTCGTCCATTTTTGAACCGGTATCCGTAAGAGCAGTTGCGATAATTGTTAACGAACCACCATTTTCAATATTTCTTGCCGCACCAAAGAAACGTTTAGGTTTGTGAAGAGCATTTGCATCAACTCCACCACTTAACACCTTGCCTGAAGCAGGCTGAACAGTGTTAAACGCCCTTGCTAGACGAGTAATTGAATCAAGAAGTATCACCACATCGTGTCCGCACTCGACAAGTCTTTTCGCCTTCTCAAGTACTATATTTGCAACCTTCACATGTCTCTCAGCCGGCTCATCAAAAGTAGAAGCTATAACCTCTGCCTTTACACTCCTTTGCATGTCAGTTACCTCTTCCGGGCGCTCATCAATCAGAAGTACAATCATATATACTTCCGGGTGATTATCGGCAATAGCATTGGCTATATCTTTCAACAATACGGTTTTACCTGTTTTAGGCTGAGCAACGATAAGTCCGCGCTGTCCTTTTCCGATAGGGGCGAAAAGGTCTACAACCCTTGTAGATAAATTATTGTGTCCGTTTGATGTTATATTGAATTTCTCTTCAGGGAAGAGAGGAGTAAGGAAATCAAAAGGAACTCTGTCCCTTATAAACTCCGGACTCCTTCCGTTAATTTGTTTTACTTTGACAAGAGGGAAATATTTATCACCCTCTCTTGGCGGCTTAATCTCACCTGTAAGTGTATCACCTGTTTTAAGTCCGTAAAGTTTTATTTGCGACTGAGATATATAAATATCATCTGGAGAATTCAGATAATTATAATCAGATGATCTTAAGAAACCATACCCGTCAGGCATAATTTCAAGAACACCAGTAGCCTCAACCTCACCTTCAAACTCAATCTTGGTACGTACCTGGTTTTCCTTAACAGGTTTAACCTCCGGTTGATTCTGTTTTACAAATTCACTAACTGTTTTTGGCTGGTTATTCTCAAGCTTGAGTTCTCGAGTTACTGCAACCATAGCAGCAACTTCTGCATCTGATGTAGGTGCTTGTCTCTTCTCCGGAAAACGGTTCTGCTCAGGCGTATGCCTCTGTTCGAACGGTTTTCTGTTCTCAACAACATGTTTCTGATCTGAAGGCTGAACATGATCTAAAGCCAGCTTAGGCTCGGAAACATTCTTGACTTCAGATTCAGCAGGTCTCTTCCTTGCAGGACGGCCTCTCTTTTTCTGGGATTTTGCCTCTTCTGGCTTAAAATCTGCCTTAACATCAGTCTTAACCTCAGTCTTGGGTTCAATCTTAGCCTCAATCTTTGGTTCAATCTTCGCATGAGGTTTAGTTTCAGGTTTTACTTCTGAAACTACTTCAGGTTTAACCTCGCCGATTGCAGTTTTAGGCTTGTCATCCCTTTTCTTAGGGCCTCTCTTATTTGTCTTCTGATTACTATTCTGAGGAATTGGCTTTTTAACTACCAAAGGTGCACCGGATTTGCTTCCAACTTTCGCCTGCTCATCCAGTATTTCATAAATTAAATCTTCTCTGGTTAGTTTTTTGAAATTGCTCAGCTTAAGCTCTTCAGCAATTGCAAACAGGTCTTCCTGACCCTTCTTGCTTAACTCTACTATGTCGTACATTAAATTTGATTGGGAATTGTGTTGTGGATTTATCTGAACCGTAAATCACCGAATTCTCTGCAAATATAGTTAAATACTTGAAAAGCACAAAAAAAAGTGGAGCACGGCCCCACTTTAAACTATTTTGCAGCTACCACAT
>CAZPRX010000199.1:2553-2939 GCA_964588835.1 uncultured Muribaculaceae bacterium | reverse complement strand
AGCTTAAGCATAGGAGTAAACATATCTGCCAGTTTCTGATATTTTTTTGAATCAGCTCTCTCTTCCGGTGTAAGCTTTCTCTCCTCACTAATAAAACCATATGCTTTATAAATATCTACAAAACGAGTAGTTTCATACAACAACGCTCTTGAAGCTTGTAATTTTGCCTTAATGATTGCAAGCATTTCGTATACCGCTGGAAATTGAATTATCGGCTTCCCAAATTGAGCTCTCTCGTGGGCATATTTTAGGGCCTCTCTGTAGGCAGCCTCTGATATCCCAACAGATTGTGCACCGACTCCCAGTCTAGCCCCGTTCATAAGAGACATAACATATTTAATGAGCCCTAACTTTCTCTCTCCAACTAATTTAGCCGGTGCGTTATT
>CAZPRX010000199.1:0-2543 GCA_964588835.1 uncultured Muribaculaceae bacterium | reverse complement strand
AGTTCACATGTAGGACTCCCTTTAATGCCAAGTTTATTCTCAATCCTCCTGACTGTTACTCCTCCCCATTTTTTATCATAGACAAAGTAAGACAGACCTCGTCCGTCAGTTGTGCCCTCTTCTGAGCGTGCAAGTACAAGTTTAATCTCTGCATCACCATTGGTAATAAATCTTTTAACCCCGTTAAGATACCACTTATTCTCGCTTTCATTGTATGATGCCTTTAGCATAACAGCTTGCAAGTCTGACCCTGCATCCGGCTCTGTTAAATCCATTGAGCATGTCTCGCCACAGTTAATTCGGGGGAGAAATTCTTTTTTGATTTCGTCTGAAGCGTATTCATTAATTGTCTCTGCGCAATCCTGAAGACCCCATATATTTGCGAATCCAGCATCTGCTCTTGCAACAATCTCTGCTGACATTACGTAAGGCACCATAGAGAAATTTAATCCGCCAAATTCTCTTGGTAGTGCCATACCATATAAACCTGCTTGAGTAAGAACATCCTGGTTTTGTTTTGTTCCAGAAGCATAATATACTCTTCCATCATGATGAACGGGACCTGTCTTATCAACATTTTCTGCGTTAGGAGATATGATGTCACCACAAATCTGCCCCATAATCTCCATCACTTTGTCATAAGAATCAATTGCGTCGTCAGATGTACATGGAGCGTAGTCAAAATGTCCTGAATCTTTAAAATCCTGCTCTTTAAGAGATACAATCTTCTTCATGAGAGGATGTTCAAACTGAAATTTTAGGTCTTTATTATCTTTGTAAAAATTAGCCATCTTTATTTACTATTGTTTTTGTATGCCTTAATCATTCTTGGAATAACCTCTGTAAAGTCCCCTGTAATATTATAATCTGCTATCTGATTAATAGGGGCAGAAGAGTCGGTGTTAATAGATATCACCATAGCTGCCTGATCCATACCGGCAGTGTGCTGAATCTGACCTGAAATACCTACAGCTATGTACAACTTAGGTCTTACAGTTACTCCTGTCTGACCAATTTGCCTTGCATGATCTGCAAAACCCGCATCAACGGCTGCCCTTGATGCTCCAACTTCGGCTCCCAATACTTTGGCCAACTCAAAAAGAAGTTCAAAATTCTCTTTTGAGCCAACACCAAATCCTCCGGCAACTATTATTGAAGATGACTTAATGTCAATTTTCCTCTCTTCGATATGTCTGTCAATAATTTTTACGACAAAATGTACTTCATTGAGAATCTTATCAACCTCTACTTTTATTGTTTTGCAATCAGATGGTCTAGAAAGAGGCTCACTTTTCATAACACCTTCCCTGACTGTTGCCATTTGTGGTCTATGGTCAGGATTTATAATTGTGGCAATAATATTCCCTCCAAATGCTGGTCTAATCTGATACAGCAAGTTTTCATATGTTTTTCCTGCCTTATTATCAGTATGAGAACCTATCTCAAGTGATGTACAATCTGCGGTTAATCCGCTATTGAGAGCACCTGAGACACGTGGTGCAAGGTCTCTGCCTACGCTGGTGGCTCCAAACAATACAATTTGAGGATTCTCGTTTCTAATTACAGATATTGCAATTTCAGAGTAGGGTAGTGTAAGGTAGTTTATGAGTCTTTTATCATCAGCCACATAAACTTTAGTAGCACCGTATTCTGAAAGCTCTGGAACAAGAGACTCAACCTCGTTACCTATAAGAAGGGCTTCAACTTTACATCCTAGCTGAGTAGAGAGTGATCTTGCTTTTGTAAGCAACTCTAAGCTAACGTCACATACCTTCCTGTTTTCAGTTTCAATATAAACTATAATATTGTTCATTTTAATTCTTTTGTATATTTAACCAATTGTATGTGAAGCAATTAATTCTTTGATTAAAAAATCCATATCCTGAACAGATGATGTAAGCATTTTTGCCTCTTTTGCCTGAAAAACTATATTTTCAATTTTTTTAACTTTTGTAGGAGACCCTGACAAACCGTAATTTATCTCATCTCCACCTATCTCATTAACTCCCCATTCTTCAATCCTAAGGTAGTCCATAGTATAAAGTGGTAAATAAGAGTTGTGCTCATTATCATGCTCTTCTGAGGTAGTTCTTGCATGTTTATATTTCATAAGAAACTTGGCATTTCTTGGACGACAATCCGGAGCCGTAGCATGAACAGTTACAACAACAGGTAATGAGGACTCTACTGTTTCAACACCTCTTTCCAGTCTTCTTTTGATTCTGATTCTATTGCTGGCAATATCTATAACCTCTTCTGCATATGTAACTTGAGGGAAATCAAGCTTTTGAGCAACTTGAGGTCCTACTTGAGCAGTATCACCATCAATCGCCTGTCTTCCTGCAAAAATCAAATCAGGCTTCATCTTCTTAAGAGCCATCGAAATGGCATAAGATGTAGCAAGTGTATCTGCACCTGCAAATTTTCTATCTGTGAGGAGAATTCCTCCATCGGCTCCTCTAAAAAGCCCCTCTCTGATAATGTCAGCAGCCCTGCCTGGACCCATTGTAAGTAATAAAACCTTACTCTCCGGATATTTATCC
>CAZPRX010000198.1:0-2940 GCA_964588835.1 uncultured Muribaculaceae bacterium | reverse complement strand
CTAAGAAACGTTTTAAAGTTACTGGCTCTGGAAAAATCAAGAGAAAGCACGCTTACAAAAGCCACATTCTCACAAAAAAGACTACTAAGCAGAAGAGAAATCTGACTTACTCGGCTCTTGTTTCCACATCTGACGAGAAGAGAATCAAAGCTTTGCTAGTTGCTTAGTACAATTTTATTAACCAGGATGCACAGCAGATAAAGTTTCTCATAAGAGGAGAGCGCTGACATTCGCAAAACAAAAAAAGATGCCTAGATCGGTAAATTCGGTAGCTTCAAGAGCTCGCCGCAAAAAAATTCTTAAGCTCACCAGAGGTAACTTCCTCGCCAGAGCAAACGTGTGGACGGTAGCAAAAAACACCTACGAAAAGGGTCTTACCTACGCATATCGTGATCGTAAAACCAAAAAACGCAATTTCCGCGCACTTTGGATTCAAAGGATAAACGCAGCTGCAAGAGAGCATGGGATGAACTATTCTCAGTTCATTGGTAAACTCGCAAAAAACAATGTTGGTCTTAACCGCAAAGTTCTTGCAGATCTCGCAATGAATAATCCGCAGGCTTTTGAGGCCATTATCAACTCTGTAAAATAGTTATAGTCTTGAATATAAAAAACATAATAGGTAACAAGTGGTTCAGATTTTCTCTCTGGGCCATTTTATACTTATTGTGGGTTATCTGGTTTGGCAACTGGTGGTTCCTTCTGGGAATGATTGTGGTATTTGATTTATTTATCACAAAAAAGGTTAAGTGGGCCTTCTGGAAAAAGAGATATGAAAAAGGAGAAAAGAGAAATCCGTGGCTTGACTGGCTGGATGCAATTATTTTTGCTCTTGTAGTATCCACTTTTATAAAGGCTTTTTTCTTTGAATCTTATATGATCCCTACCTCCTCCATGGAGAGGTCTCTCCTTACCGGAGATTACCTTTTTGTGAGCAAGATGAGGTATGGTCCTAAGGTTTCTCAGACCCCAATATCTTTTCCGCTTGTTCACAATGTAATGCCTGTTACAGGTGGTGAGTCTTATCTGGAATGGATAAAGAACCCGTACAGAAGAATGAAGGGATTTTCCACAGTTAAGCGTGACGATATTGTTGTCTTTAATTTCCCTCACGGAGACACAGTTCTCAAGGGGGCACCCACAGACGACTACTATACTCACGTAAGACTTAATGGAAGAGAGTATACTCACAAGATGTACGGACCTGTAGTTGTAAGACCGGATGACAAAAAGGATCACTATGTAAAGAGATGTGTTGCAATTGCAGGAGATACTCTTTCTATAGTGAACGGTAAAGTGATTGTAAACGGGGTTCCTCAAAAGAACTTTCCCGGAATACAAAATACATACACCGTCTATACAAACGGAACCCAGATTAACCAGAGATTATTTGACCAGCTTGGACTGAACATTGGAGAGATCTTTTTTGATGCCACACTGCCGGGTTACAACATGCTGCCGCTTAATGAGGATGAACTTGAAACCATTTCCGCTCTTCCCAACGTAGCAGAGGTTAGACCTAACATTGACATCTTCCCTCCTGAGTATCCTGATTCGCAATTACTTCTTTTCCCATTTACCAGGAACTTTGAATGGACAAAGGATAATTTCGGACCTATATGGATTCCTAAGGCAGGTTCTTCTGTTCAGCTTACAGAGTCTAATCTGCCACTTTACAGCCGGATAATTTCTTCGTACGAAAACAACTCACTTGAGATAAAAGATGGTGAGATTTTCATTAACGGCCAGAAAGCAGATTCCTATACCTTCAAGATGGATTACTACTTCATGATGGGTGATAACAGACACAACTCCCTGGATTCAAGATACTGGGGTTTTGTTCCTGAATCACACATTGTAGGAACACCCTCGGTAATATGGTTTTCCAAAGATAACAACAAGTCTTTCCCTAAGAATATCAGGTGGAAGAGGATATTTAAATTTGTGTAAATATTTTGGATTATAAAAAAAGATTCACGATATTTGCAACCCTTTAAAAGGGCACGATAAGAAACTATAAAAAGTATATATAAGAGATGGCAAGAGTTTGTCAAGTTACAGGAAAAAAGAGGATGATAGGAAACAACGTTTCCCACTCTAAGCGCCGCACTAAGCGCGAGTTTGCCCTTAACCTCCAGAACAAGCGTTTCTGGTTGGAAGAGGAGCAGAGATTCGTAACTCTCAAGGTTTCGGCCGCAGGGATGCGTACAATCAATAAAAACGGTCTGAGCGCTGTGCTCAAGAAATCAAAGGCCAATGGTTTAATTAAACTTGTTTAATACTGAATTAAGATGGCAAAGAAATCAAATAAAAACAGAATACAGGTTATTCTTGAGTGCACAGAGCAGAGAGAGAGCGGTATCCCCGGTATTTCCAGGTATATCACTACCAAGAATAAGAAGAACACTACTCAGCGTCTTGAACGCAAAAAGTACAACCCTTTCCTGAAGAAGGTAACTTTACACCGCGAAATTAAATAACATTAAAAAGATTTAAGAAATGGCAAAGAAAGCAGTTGCATCGTTCGGCGGCGGAAAAGGAACATCAAAAACAAAAGTGAAATGCATCCGCATGGTTAAATCGGATCGTGGTGCCTACGCCTTCCTTGAGGAGATGGTTCCTACCGAGACAGCTAAAGAATTCTTCGAGAAGAAATAATTCTTACAAAATATTATATAAAGAAGAGGTCAATCAAAAATTGATCTCTTTTTTTGCTTATTATAGTCATCCACCAGGAGGTATGAACTTCTTCATGTAACGCTTATCAATAAACACAATATTTGTATCTTTGTAAGTTAAAAACAAAAAAATGGCTTTATTTGGATTATTTGGGTCAAAGAGCAAGGAGGAGAAGCAGGCGCTTAGCGAGGGGCTTGATAAGACCAAGAAGAGTATTTTTGACAAGCTCTCCAGAGCAATAGTCGGAAAATCAAAGGTTGA
>CAZPRX010000197.1:0-3007 GCA_964588835.1 uncultured Muribaculaceae bacterium | reverse complement strand
AGAATTCAATCTATCAAAAACTTTTAGAAATAAAAGCAGATTACGACAAATATTTTTTAGGGAAAGTTGCCCTAAATCACTAAAATAACCGTATTTTTGCAACAAAATTTGTGATAATCATGGAAAAACAACTCTTATTAGATCGTCGGTATATGCGTATGGCACGTATTTGGGCGGAAAACTCTTATTGTAAACGCCGTCAAGTCGGAGCTTTGTTAGTTAAAGATCAAATGATTATATCCGATGGTTTCAATGGTACGCCTTCTGGATTTGAAAATGTGTGTGAAGATGAAACAGGTCATACTAAGCCATATGTTTTGCACGCAGAGGCAAATGCTATAACTAAAGTAGCAAAGTCCGGCAACAGCAGCGAGGGGGCGACTATGTATGTAACCACAGCTCCTTGCCTAGAGTGTTCAAAATTAATAATTCAGGCAGGCATTCGCAGATTAGTATACAGAGATAATTACAGAATTACTGATGGGATTGATCTTTTGAGAAGAGTAGGAATTGAGGTTGTAAATCTATCTGAATAAAATGAACTTTACAGAAGGGAGTAGAAGGAGTCTTTGGCCTGCAGTTGCGGGAGTTTTGTTTGTCTTGCTGTTGTTAACAAGATACTGTGACAGCAATAATTCCAGAAGAGAGCTGGAAATCAGAGCAGGGCAATGGGATAAACTCATGCTTATACTTGGAGAAATTGACAGAAATTACGTTGATACTCTTGATTATTCAAAAATTACTGAAGCGACTATTCCCCTTCTATTAGAAAAATTAGATCCTCACTCTGTTTATTTGCCACCTCAGGAACTTAAAAATGCTGAAGAGGAGCTACAGGGCAATTTTGACGGAATAGGTGTTCAGTTCAATGTCCCTAACGATACTGCAATTATAATTCAGGTTATTGCCGGAGGGCCATCTGAACGTGCCGGAGTTTTATCAGGAGACAGAATTGTTGAGGTTGACGGGAAAAAAGTAGCCGGTGTAAAACTTGATCAGGATTCACTGGTAAGTATGTTGAAAGGTAAGTCAGGAACTAATGTAAGGGTAGGATTTAAACGAGGAGATTCAAAGGCGATTCTCAAACTTGATATAAAAAGAGATAAAATTCCCGTAAAAAGTGTAGATGTAAGTTATATGGTTAACGAAAATTCAGGCTATCTAAAGTTGTCAAAGTTTACCAGAACCAGCCATAAGGAGGTTCTGGAATCTCTTGAGACTCTAAAAGAGCAGGGAATGAAGAGTCTTATCATCGATCTCAGAGGAAACTCAGGTGGTTATCTTGATCAGGCACTTCTCCTTTCAAATGAATTCCTTGAAAAGGGAAGTCTTATTGTATACATGGAGGGACTACACAGAAAAAGAGAGGACTATTTTGCTGATGGAAGAGGGGGCTTTAAGGATGTTAAACTTAAAGTACTTATCGATGAAGGGTCTGCTTCATCCAGTGAAATATTTGCAGGTGCGATTCAGGATAATGACAGGGGAACTATAATCGGAAGAAGATCTTTTGGCAAGGGTCTTGTGCAAGAACCTATTTATTTTTCTGATAAATCCGGGATTAGACTTACAGTTGCAAGATTTTACACTCCTACAGGAAGATCTATACAAAAGCCTTACAGAGATGACTACAGAAACGATATCATGGAGAGATACAGGCATGGAGAGCTGACCTCTGTGGATAGCATAAGACAGAATGATTCACTTAAATATACAACACCCAAAGGTAAAGTAGTTTACGGAGGAGGGGGGATTACACCGGATCTTTTTGTTCCAATTGATACAACCGGAGTGACTAATTTCCTTATAAAGAGTAATCAGCAAGGGTTGGTTTTTAGATATGCTTCAGATATTGCAGATCAATACAGAACTGAACTAAGAGGAATTAATAGTTTAAAAGATTTGAATAGATTTTTGAACTCTAAGAATCTTGAGAAGGGTTTTCTTGAATATGCTTTTAAAAGAGATATTGTACCAACACCTGAGGAGTGGAAATCATCTGGATACATACTTATAACTCAATTAAAGGCACTTGTAGGTAGATACTCACCTCTTGACGATAAAGCGTATTATCCTATCATATCAGAAATTGATAATGTGATACAGGTTGCCAAGCAATAATTTATTGAGCAATAAACCTGTACACAATCTCCCCCATCTGTTTTTCCGGAGCGGAAGAGGATCTTGTGAATCTGGAAGTTGATGCTGCTCTTACTGCATACTCTCTAATGCAAGGGTCTTTTGCTGACGAGTTCTCAATGACCTGGGCACTTATAACATATCCACTTCTGTTCACTGCAATCGCAACAGATACATCTCCACCGGCTACGCACTTGTAGACAGGTATGGGCATGGATACAGACTTCCTCCCTTCAAGTGAATATGAGATGACAGATGGTCCTTTGTAAGCCTCTGTTTTAATCTCTTTTGAAGAGTTATTGGCTGGAGCAGCCTCATCATCTGCTCCTTGTTGTTTTATCGCCTCTCTTCTTGCTGCGTCAAGTTTCTCCTGCAATTTCCTGGCCTCATCATAAACCTCATTTGGATTCTTGAAGCGATCGTCTTTAAGGTTGTTCCCTTTGCTGGCGTCAACAATAACATTTCTTACGGGGGTTCTCCCTGCAAGAATATCGTCAAGCTCTTTGCTAACCTCCTCCTTAATTACCTCTTCCTTTCTCAGTCTTTCGAGCTCCTCCTCTTTGGTGAAATCAAGAATAAAAGAGCTCTCCTCCTGGATCATGTAACCAATCCTAGAGGAGAGCAGTACAATCAATAACACGAGATGCACCGCTATGGTCATGTACAACCCGGCGTTATTGTCTTTTTTAAACATCTATCTCTTTGTTAGTGCCTTTTCAATTGTAGCTAAAAGAATGTCTATTGCAACTTTGTTGTGTCCTCCCTGAGGGATAATAATATCTGCGTAACGTTTGCTTGGCTCAATAAACTGAAGGTGCATCGGTTTTACGGTCTTTTCATACCTCTCAAGCACCTTATCTATTGTTCT
>CAZPRX010000196.1:0-3014 GCA_964588835.1 uncultured Muribaculaceae bacterium | reverse complement strand
TTAGCCTAAGGGCTCAATAATCACTAAAAAATTCAACTAACTCCAGTCAAAAGTAATTATTGAAAATCGATTTAGAATTGTCAAAATAACAAATAGTATATTATTTTACTATTTGGAAATATGTGCTAAATAAGTTTGGTTGTAATGCTTCCCAGGTATGTTGCTGCTACTCCTGTAAAAACGCTTAGTCCAGTGTAAATTAGGAACAGCAAGAAGTTGCTCTCCTTGATAAAGGAGACATTTTCACCTGCAAAAGCAGAAAATGTTGTAAATCCACCGCAAAGACCCACCGTAAGAAACATTCTCCACTCATCATTCATCAAATGGCCCTTTTCTGCCAACCCGTAGAATAGTCCTATGAGGAAGCAGCCTGTAATATTTACAATAAACGTCCCTAATGGAAAAGATGTTGAAGAAAAACTGAGATTGTGGACAAGTCTGGATGTGAGAAAGCGGGCTACACCTCCTATAAAACTTCCGGTACCTATTATTAAAATCATTCTTAACATGATTCAAAGGTATAAAAAACCTGCAAACATATTTGTCTGCAGGTCTTTTGTTTGTCGGGGTACTCCGACTCGAACGGAGGACCCCCTGCTCCCAAAGCAGGTGCGCTAGCCAACTGCGCCACACCCCGATGCCCTGTAAAAGGGAGTGCAAAGTTAAATAGTAAAATTGATTTTGCAAATAATTTATTTGGAATTTATATAGCGAAGCGCCATATCAGTTTAGCCAGTATTGTAGTACGGGTAAATTTAATAGTATTGTTTGAGGTATCAATGTTTTGGTTTACTACAAAATAGAAGAAACTGCCAATCTTTGGAATCCAGTTGATTCTGTAGTTAAGGATAACCTCGTCATCCTCATTGTTCCATTGTGCAAACAGTGAAGTATTGAGCCTTGGATTGAAGGCATAGTTTATTCTGCCACCTATATCGTTGACTTTGAAATGCCCTTCAGGAAGATCAAGGTCGTTTCTGCTCCAGTCTGCACCTATGCTAAGATGCCTGCTGAGACTTAGGTTTAGGTACATTTCAATGTTTGTTCGTTTACCTGTGTAGAAACTACCTCTCTCTATCTCAAAGCCTGCATTTAAGGGTCTGCCGTCAAATGAGTGAAATTCAAAGCTTATGTTATTATCATTGTACCTGCCTCTAGGTATAACAACACCATCAATCAATCTAAAATCTTCGTGGGGATTGTCCTGGTGATACTCATAATTGAATCCTATGTAATCTCCACTTTTAAAGTTTATTCCAAAAGGACGGAATTCTAATCCAAATGTCTCAGTAAGACCTGTTTTGTCATTTATGAAGTACTCCATATCAAACAATTCAAAAGAGAAAGAGCGGATAAAATCGGGCATCTTCTTGAATCGTGGCTCATATTGGAGTCTGGAATAAATTCGTTTGAAATTTGACCTGTTTACAAACCCTAAGGCGGGTTTAAAATTCTCCTGCACAGAGTTGAATCCGGCGTTAAAACTCCATATATCGTTTGGATAAAACAGGAAAACGTGATATGTAGCGTTGTTTTTGTTGTTAGATGTCTCTCTTCCCGGGTTTTCTAGAGATATTGCACCTGAAAAGCCGGCCATGAGGTTTTTGTTCCCCATGAACTTTGATGTGTTGTACGTGAAATCGGTTCCGTATAAAGAGCTGTAGTAACCGTTGCTAAACTTCTGGGTTGTTATGAAACCTACAGAAGATTCCTCAAATATGTCCTGCTTAACCCTGATAACTGACGAATTGGCCCAGTCGGTTCCCTTATTTGCAGCAGTCTGCAGGGTCATTATACCGATGCTTGTTTTGTTTATTTTGCCGAATAGTCTGCCACCGCCCAGGATGGGGATGAATGAATCGCCTTCAATACCTATTCTTCTGCTGTAGAACAATCTGGCAGAGGAGACACTCATGTCAAAATAGGTGCTTCCCTCGAGGAAAAACTGTCTTTTTTCAGGGTAGTAAATGGAGAATCGGGAGAGATTTACCTCTCTTCTGTCTGATTCTACCTGAGCGAAGTCTGTGTTAAGTGTGAAGTTTAATTTGAGGGTGGGGCTTATATCGTAATTGATTTCACCGCCTGCTTTTATGGAGCCTTTTGGTTTGTCTGCATCCCATTCAAGCCCTGTTGTTATGTAGGGAGTTAGCTCAAGTCTCTCCTTTTGTTTAATATTCCGGAGCCCTTCAAGCTTTCCGCTTTGGGTAATGTTTTCAATTCCATATTGCCGAGACCAGCCTTGCCACCTTACTTGCTCATTTTTGCGTCTTATATTTCTCTCAAAATTAATGGACCACGTTTGAAACTCCTCTTTTTTGAATTTAAGGGTGGAGAAGGGGATTGCAAATTCGGCGTACCAGCCCTTATCATCCCTGGTAACTCTTACATTCCATACCCCGTTCCAGTCTGTATTGTGGTGTCCGCCATCTCCCCCCAGCCACGAGTCTGCCATGGCACCGTTAGGGTTTGTTACGAACAGGTAGCCGTTCCGGTTATCGTTGAATGGGCTTATCATTATCTCAATATCGTCGTCGCTTGTCCACTCAAAGTCACGATTCATCTGTTTTGCCGAGAGTTTACCGGGCTCTGAGTCATAACACCACACACCAAAGTAGATATTGTGTGTATCGTACAGAACTGCCACTTTGGTCTGCTCAGTAGGTTCGCCCCCTTCAACAGGTTCGCGTTGCCTGAAGTTTGTAACAGGAACAGCAGATTGCCAGACAGCCTTTTCCAGATTGCCATCAATGTGTATGGGTTCAGAGATGCTGGTGGCAGTGATTGTGCCTGGAATTGATGTCTGGGAATGAGCAGGAAGTGAAAATGATAAAAGAAGAGTAACGATCAGAAAGTAAGGCTTATCCATGTCTTGCTTTGAGGTATGAGATATTTACGGTTATTAACTTTTTCAGGATTTCTAAGTTTATATCAGATAGTTTTTTCACATAGATGCACCCCTTTCCCATAGTGAATGTTCCTAACTCGTAAAGAAGCTCCTCCTGTTCCGGTGTCCC
>CAZPRX010000195.1:0-3021 GCA_964588835.1 uncultured Muribaculaceae bacterium | reverse complement strand
CTGTAACTGATCTTATGGTGTTAACCATCATTTTATCAGTTTTCTCATCTCTGCCAAGCTTAACTTTAATCACCTTATACGGAGAGGCCTCTCTTGTCTTCTCCCTGACAACCTCCTCTGTATCTAATCCCACTGTAAAAGATGTGTTAGGTGTTGTATCCGGGTTGAATCCCCAGATTTTCCACCATGGCTGGCCCATTATCTTTCCCACTATGTCATGCAATGCAATGTCCACCGCTGCCTTGGCAGCTGTATTATTAATTGCAATTGAGTCAACATAAGCCATGATATCTTGTATCTGGAAAGGTGAGTTAAACCTTGAGAGGTCTACCTTTTTAAGGAAGTCAATAACAGAGTTCTGAGTCTCGCCAAGGTATGGAGGTAAAGCAGCTTCACCATAACCCACTACTCCATCCCACTCTATTTCAGTGAGTACAATAGGAGTAGTTGTCCTTGAAGAGTTCGCTATAGTAAAGACATGCCTCATCTGAGCATCATACGGTCTGAAGGAGAGAACCATCTTTTTACTGCCACCTTTCAAAGCCGATTTATTTCTCGCCTGTGCAAAAATGTCAAAAGGGTTTATCAATGCCGATGCTGCAGTAAGCAAACCCGCACTCTTAATGAAATTTCTTCTTGAAGTTAATGTCATTTCAATATTTTTTTGATGCTTAAATTATTTAGCTACATACCAAGGATGCTTGTTTACAGAAACAATATCCGGGTCCTTGTCTATCGATGTAAGAATTCTTCTTACTCTCACCAGCCTTTTAGAGCCGTCATAATAGTTTCCCGCATCAGGAAGAAGTGAATTGATTCTAACTGAAGTGGCTGCATGTATAAACTCTCCTTTTGCAATGTGGATTCCCACATGTGTTACTCTCTCCGGCCTCTCCTCTGTTGCTTTAGAACCAAAGAAAAGTAAATCACCCGGCATCAGATTTCCAAAGTCCTCTGTAATTTCAACATCCTCACCAGTCTTAGCCTGTTGCGAAGCATCTCTTTCCAGAATTACTCCGTTCAGGAAATAGACAGTTTTTGTAAATCCCGAACAGTCCATTGCCTTAACAGATGTTCCACCCCACATATAAGGAAAGCCAACAAATTGTCTTGCTGTAGCCAGAATGTTTTCAGCCGAAGGATTTCTTGATGCAAGCCAGTTTGAGAAATCTGCTGTATGTGCAACCGGCACAAATGCCTCTCTTCCGTCCGGAAGTTCAACCTTGACATAAGATCCGGCAGCTGCAACAAATTTGACAATATTACCCATTATGCCATCTGCAACTACATCTGCTCTGTCAGAGGCACCTGAACGAAACAAAGTATAGTGTGTAGTTATGATCACCTTTTTAGATGCTCTCCATTCATTGAACTCGGCCTCATTCTTATATGCAATACTGCCTGATGACACCCAGGCAATATAACCCTCCGGTGTAATAGCTCTGGTCCATCCTCCCCTCTTTTCAAGAATCTGCAGTGGTGCTCCCATTATTGTTTGAGTAGCAGACTCACTTGAATAGCTAGGAGCATATCTGAAGTTTATTGCAGACTGATTTGTAACACCAAATATTTTATCTCCCAAGGCCGGATGAGGAAGAGATGACATGCTGTCTAATGCCTCTATACCAGCTTCCGCCAGTTTAGCAAGAAGGGCGTCTTTTGCTTGTAGCTCTGTAGTAGACCCTCTTAGAATAATCGTATCTCCTTTTTCAGAAATTTCGAGTTTAGCCTCTAATGTTTTTGACCTTCTGTCCGGAGCAAACTCCTCCTTAACACTGTTGAAGATTTCTGAGAATTTACTCTCAATCTGCTCCTTTTTACTCTCTCCCGAACAGCCAAACAAGATAGCTGCAATGGAGAAGGTTAGTAATAATTTTTTCATGAGTTGGGGTTTTTTATGATTTTGATTTATTTTAATCCTTTAAATTTTACAGCAATGCTTTCATTATATAGTCTGTCCAGGGCAGAAACATAATAGTCATACTCTCCGTTAATATCAACAACCAGTGAAGTCTCACCTGTAAGAGCAACTATAGCCTCACCCTTATTAAAGTCCGGTGCAGCACCTTTTTTAAACTTATATACTAAATAATAATATGCTCTATCTGAATTAATTGCCGATAGTGGAGCATCGCCTTCAGGCAATGGGTCCCCGCTCCACACAAGATGCATCTTCCCCTGTTTTATCACTGTTGCTGTTTGAAGAGGAGGGAGCGGAGGAGTAGTTTCAAAACCCCTTAAAGATGGTGTTATTGAAGGCGAGGGATAGAGCTCTGTCAAAACTTTGTTTATTCCGAGTGTATTTCTCTTCATATCTTTTGCACTAAAATAGCACACTCCATGATATTCAGGTATTTGCCTTAACATCTCTGCCTGTTTTCTAATCTCTTCAGCACTTCTCCATGCCTCAACCTTAGAGTTTTTGTCTAATTTGTAAGTACCCAGACCTCCGTATACCGGAGTGCCGGCAGAGTAGTCTCTCCACCATTGAGCAAGTATCTTGAAGTCGGCAGCCGGGTATCCTATGTTAAAATAGAGCTGTGGAAGGATATAGTCAAGCCAGCCGGCCTCCATCCATTTAAGAATATCTGCATGAAGATGGTCATAGTTTGTATAACCAAAACTTCTTGTTTCAGAGCCTCTTGGATCCTCTGCCTTGTTTCTCCATACAGCATACGGACTTATTCCGAATTTTACGAAGGGCTTAACAGACTTTATAGTATCCCTAAGCATTTTTACAACTATATCCACATTCTCCCTTCTCCAGGCCATTTTATCCTCTCTTTTATAGCCTCTGTTGTGCTTTGCAAATGAAGACTCGTCTGAAAAGTCATTATTTGGATAAAAATAGTCATCAAAGTGAATACCATCCAAGTCATATCTGGATACCAGGTCCTTTATTACACTTGTAAGAAACTCTCTTGTCTCAGGGTAGGCGGGGTCAAAATAGAGTCTCCGTCCATGCTTTACAAAAAGATATGGTTTCTTTCTGTAAATGTGATCAGGGGACATATCTTTTAT
>CAZPRX010000194.1:0-3022 GCA_964588835.1 uncultured Muribaculaceae bacterium | reverse complement strand
CTGTAACATCTCTTGCTGTTACAAGCCTTGCCTGAACCCCATGATAAACGAGAGAGTGTGAGTTTATTTCAACACTAATTAACTCTCCTGACTTTAGAATGTGTCTCCAGACATTTTGGCTCAAACTAATCTCTTCCTGATTGCTTTTTACATCCTTGATTAAAAGCGTTACATCTTCAGCTGGACGAATATCCTTAATTGTCATCTTAAGAAATTCATCCCTTGAATAGCCATATTTGGCTATTGCTGAGTTGTTCACTTCGAGAAAACGGAGTGTCTCAACATCATAAATCCACATTGGCTGTGGATTTTTTTCGAATAAATAATCAGCAAATTTGGAATTGTCCATATGGCTAGTTAAAAACCTGGCCCCAAATTTATAAATTATTCTTATACAGATGTGATATTCAAAATTTTTTCTATCCCATTCTCAATTATCTCAGTACATTCCCTAATAGATAGATTGTATCCTTTGTCGTATAACGAGGTTATGAACTCTGTGTGATTCCTTCCGATTCTATAGTCAGGTTCCTTTGTTGGATGCTTAAGATATTGTGAGATGAAGTCAGGTTTTTCTGATATATTTAAAACGGCGTGATAGTAATATGTTTTTTCTTTGAGATACATTGATGATCCTAAAATTTTTTGATCTCCTATTGAAAGATCAGAGATCCCTCTTGAGTGGACATCTGAAATACCATATTTTGAAAATTCAACAATCAAAGAATTGTTAATTATGTTGAATATGGATTTAGGATGTTGCAGCTTTTCTGCAGGTATCTTAATTGAAAAAACGAGTGTGTTAGGTGTAAGAACAACAGTCTCTCCACCTGAAGGCCTTTTTAAAACCTTTACCTGGTCTCTTAAAACTAAGTTTTCATTTAGTGATCTCTCAGCGATATTTGATCTTCCCAAAACAATGTAAATATCGTCAGGTTGCCATATTATGTAATTCACTCCGTTTTCAGAGGAGAGATTTTTTATATCTGGAAGATAATAGGGAAGTGTTTCTATCATTGAGTATAAAAATAGTTAAACAGGCCCTTTTTCAGGGCCTGTTATATATAAGAAATTTTATTTGTGAATAGCTTTATCTACTGCTTCAAATCCAGCTTCCATAAAAACTTCAGAGACAGTAGGGTGGGTGTGAACAGTTTGCGCTATATCGTATACAGTTGATTCAAGCTGAATATATGCTGCAGCTTCGTTTATCATATCTGTTGCATTAGGCGCAACAATCTGAACTCCAAGCACCTCTCCCAGTTTGTTGTCTGAAAGGATTCGAACGAAACCCTCTGCTGAACCCTCTGTCTGGGCCTTGCCATTTGCAGATAGCGGGAATTCGCTTACCTTATAATCATAACCCTCTTCCTTTAATTTGTCTTCTGTGAATCCAATCTGAGCTGCTTCAGGGACAGTATACATGTTCATAGGAAGTTTAGATATATCAAGTTTCCCTTCAATACCCTTAAGTCTGTTGATTACAAAAAGCCCCTGGGCAGAACCTATGTGAGCAAACATGGCCAACCCATTCACATCTCCGACTGCGTATATCCCTTTTACAGATGTTTCACAATTCTCGTCTACATATATATATCCATCCTTGACGTCAATTTCAATGTCAGATTGGATAAGATTAGCCCTTCTATCAGATGCATTTATTATTAAATCACATGGAATCTCTTTTCCGGATAGATTTAATATTCCATCTTTCCATATATCTTTTGTTGTCTTAATCTGGGTGTTATAAATTATCTCTATCTTCTCCTTCTTAATTTTAGACTCCATATAATTTCTAATATAGGTGTCGGCCTTAGGCATTATTACTGAGGTATCAGAAACGAGTGTAACTCTTCTCTCCATCATACTGAAAAGCTGGGCAAGTTCAATTGCAACAGGGCTCTTACCAACTACAACAATATTCTGAGGAATGTCTCTTTCAGCAAATAGCTTCTTAGGTTCAACTACAAGATCTTCAACAGAGTTCTCAATCTTAACAGAAGAAGAGCCAGTGGCAATGATTATGTTCTTAGTTTCGAGCAGCCTTTTATCTGCAAGAACAGAGGTGGCGGAGATAATCTTTGCTTCACTTTTAATTATTTCCACACCATTTTTCTTTAGTAAGAACTCAACGCCCCCTGTAAGTCTTTTGACGATAGTATCTGCTCTCTTTATCCCCTTACTCCAGTTGAAAGTGACAGATTTCTTATCTATACCCTCAACTCCAAATCTTGCAGAGTCTTTAATAATCCTTTGGTAGAGTTTTACGCTCTCCATCATAGATTTAGAAGGGATACAACCCCAGTTCAGGCACATTCCGCCTATCTCGTTCTTTTCAATTATAGCTGTTTTTAACCCTACCTGTCCGGCTCTGATAGCCGCAACATATCCTGCAGGACCTGAGCCAATAATTATTAAATCATACATGTTTATCTCCTCCTTACTTTATTCCATTATAAGACTAACCGGATCTGCCAGGTAACCCATAATTGTGTTTATAAATCTGGCTGTCTCTCCTCCATCTGCAATTCTGTGGTCAACACTTAGGGAGAGTGGCAGTACAAGCCCGGGAACTACTTGATTATCTTTTACTACAGGCTTTTTATCGATTCTGCCTACTCCAAGAATTCCAGCTTGAGGGTAATTAATAACCGGTACGGCAAACAGACCACCTATGCTGCCATAGCTTGTAATTGTAAAGGTTCCATCTTTCATCTCTTCAAGAGTAAGTTTTCCATCTCTTGCCTTGTCTGAAAGTATCTGAATCTCTTTTGCTATCTCCTTTATTGAGAGCTTGTCGGCGTCTCTAATAACAGGAACAACAAGTCCTTTTGGTGTGTCAATAGCAATACCGATATTATAGTACCTCTTGTATATCATATTCCCTCTCTCCATATCCATTTCTGCGTTTAGAGCTCGGAATTTCTTGAGAGATGCTGCTGTAGCTTTAATAATAAATGCAAGATAAGTTAGTTTAACACCCTCTTGACTGTAGATCTCTTTGTATCGCTTTCTGACTCTT
>CAZPRX010000193.1:0-3025 GCA_964588835.1 uncultured Muribaculaceae bacterium | reverse complement strand
TTAAAAATGAGAATGCCATATTATGTATATTTTACTTTTATCAATGTTTAAAATGTCTTACACCTGTAACAACCATGGAAATTCCGTGGCCATTGCAGTAATCTATGCTCTCCTGATCTCTTACCGACCCTCCGGGCTGGATCACCGCCTTTACACCGGCACTGTCTGCAATCTCCACACAATCGGGAAATGGAAAAAATGCATCCGATGCCATTACCGCCCCTTTAAGGCTGAACCCGAAGCTCTCTGCCTTGGATATCGCCTGCTTCAGCGCGTCAACCCGTGAAGTCTGCCCCACACCGCTGGCAAGAAGAGTCTCGTTTGATGCCAGCACTATGGCGTTTGATTTTGAATGCTTAACAAGCTTATTTGCAAATGTGAGGTCTCTCATCTGCTCCAAATCCGGGGAGGTAGTTGTAACTACTTTGCAATCAGATGACTCCTCAACCGCCATATCTCTCTCTTGAACCAGCACGCCTCCCAGCAGTGACCTGAATTTGCGTGACTTTTTAAGATCCTTGCTATTAACAAGAATCATTCTGTTCTTTTTCTCCTTTAGAATCTCCAGAGCATCATCTGAATATGAAGGTGCAATTACCACTTCAAAGAAGAGTTTGTTCATGCCTTCAGCAGCAGCTTTGTCAACAGGTCTGTTTGATATTATAATTCCGCCAAAAGCCGATACAGGGTCGCACGCAAGAGCTGCCTCCCACGCCTCTGCAACTGTCTCTCTTGAAGCGCAACCGCATGCGTTGTTGTGCTTAAGGATTGCAACTGTGGTCTTTTCAAAATCACCTATAAGTTCAATAGCCGCCTCTATGTCAAGAAGATTATTATATGATATCTCCTTGCCCCATATTTGTTCAGGCAGTGAGCCCTCCTCTCCATAAAACAGTGCTTTCTGATGAGGGTTTTCACCATATCTGAGATTTTTTGAATCTGAGTAACTTTCGCGGAAGCTCTCAATATTCTCTACCCTGTTGAAGTAGCCAAATATTGCCGAGTCATAACCGGAGCTGGTTTCAAATGCATATGCCGCAAATCTTCTTCTCTCCTCCAGTGTGCTCTCAGCTCCTCTGGAGAGTAACTCCCGCAGTGCCGGATATAGCTTCATTGACGGAACAATAAGTACATCTCTGTAATTTTTGGCGGCAGCTCTTATGAGAGAAATCCCGCCAATGTCAATTTTCTCGATGATGTCATCATGCGGAGAGCCTGAGGCAACATACTTTTCAAATGGATAGAGGTCAACAATAACCAAGTCAATTGAAGGGATGTCATACTCACCTATCTGCTCGTTGTCGCTTTTGTGATCTCTTCTGTTAAGGATTCCGCCAAAAATTTTAGGGTGGAGTGTTTTGACACGACCTCCAAGTATTGATGGATAACCGGTTACCTCCTCAACACTCCTCACGGGAAGTCCAAGGGATTCTAAATAGTCATAGGTTCCGCCGGTGGAGAGGAGTTCAACACCCTTCTCTACAAGCCTTTCAGCTATTTTGTCAATACCATCTTTGTGATAAACAGAGATTAATGCTCTCTTGATTGCTCTTTGCTCCATACTTGTTAAATAGACACAAAAATAGGAAAAAAAGGGCAATAAATATGTATTTTTGCACTTATAAACAATGTGATAAAATGGAGCGAAAAAGATATGCCATTATTGTAGCAGGAGGGTCGGGAACCAGGATGGGCGGAGATGTGGCAAAACAATTTATGATGCTTGGTGAAAAACCTGTACTGCTTCACACTATCGACAGGTTTTTCAGCCTTTCCGGCAGGCCTGAGCTCATCATTGTGGTGCCTCAGTCTTTAAGAGATGAGTGGAAGAAGATATGTAAGGAGTATAGATTTGCCGTAAGTCATATGCTGGTTTCCGGAGGAATTACCAGATTTCACTCGGTTAAAAATGCTCTAAAATATGTTGAACCTGGAGGATTAGTAGCTGTACACGATGGAGTAAGGCCATTCGCAACTTCGCAGTTTATTGAGAATTTGTATGATGAAGCAGAGGAGTCAGGGGCAGTTATTCCGGTTCTGAAAGTTACAGATTCACTAAGAATGGTGGAAGGTGATGGAAGCAAACCGGTTGACAGAGATCTGTTTGTCTCAGTTCAGACGCCACAGGTTTTCTGGTCTGAGCATCTGCTGAAGGGCTATGAGCAAGCTTACTCTCCTGAGTTTACAGACGATGCTTCAGTTGTTGAAAGTTTAGGTGTGAAAATAAAATTTGCAGCGGGGTTGGCGGCAAATATAAAGATTACTAAACCAGAGGATATGATTCTGGCCTCAGCTTTTCTTACTTCTTTTTAAGTGAACTTCCTTTTTGAGGGAAATCTTTTACCCAAACCTGCCTCTCTATTGCCTGGTCGAGTGATATAAAAGTTTCAGTCTGCTCAACAGAAGGGATGTTCTGAATAGTGTTGATCAAAATCTCCATAAGGTGATCGTGATTTTGGCAGTAAATCTTGAGCATTAAAGCATGTTTACCGGTAACAAAGTGACACTCTACAACCTCTGAAATGTTTTTAAGTGCCTCTATCACTTGTGGATAGTGGTTTGCCTGAGCTAGACTAACTCCTACAAATGCACAGACATTAAGTCCGAGGGTTTGTGGCTTTACTAAAAGCCTTGAACCTGTAATTATCCCCAGGTTCTCCATCTTCTTAACCCTCTGGTGTATCGCCGCCCCGGAGACACCGCACTCTCTGGCTATCTCCAGAAATGGCATCCTTGCGTTTTTTACAAGGAAGGAGAGAATTTTCTGATCTATTTGATCAATCTGATATTTAGGCATATGAATTAAATTTGTTAACTAAACATACAAATATAATAATAAATTATAATTAAGATGGATTAATTTTTTGATAAAAGAAAAGCCATCTTAACGGGATCTCTCCCGAATATGCCGTTAAATAATCAGAATAAGAGCATGCAATAAATTGATTAGCATTGTTTTTCATATCAGGGACAATCATTATTGAAGAAGGAGGACCGACAGGGCCAGAGAGCGGGAGGCCATGAC
>CAZPRX010000192.1:0-3026 GCA_964588835.1 uncultured Muribaculaceae bacterium | reverse complement strand
CTGAGCTCCATTTTCAAATACCGGGTTGAGATGCCCAGAAAAATCATTGAGAACTTTAAGTCTGCAAAAGTTATTTTCTCTATGAAAAGAGATGAGTTGGAGGTGATTTTTGGAATAGGTAGCAAATTTACAGATGAAATATTATCAGGAAAAGAGCTTGAAATTGCACATAAAGAAATTGAATGGTGCAATTCAAAAGGCATTAAAATTCATCACCTGGGGAGCTCTGAGTTTCCTTCTCAACTTTGCAACTGCCCTGATGCTCCCATAATATTTTATTCTCTGGGTAGTTGCAACTTGAATCATGATAAAATAGTTGCAATTGTTGGGACAAGAGAGGCCTCACCCAGAGGTCTTCAGGAGTGCAGAATGATTGTAAAGGAGCTTGCTGAGAGCGGATTGGCTCCAGTAATAGCTAGTGGACTTGCTTTTGGAATAGACATTGCTGCACACGAGAGTGCCCTTGAATACGGACTTGAAACTATTGGTGTGCTTGCAAATCCTCTTGACAGAATTTATCCAAGAGCACACACAGCACATGCAAGACGGGTGGTCAGACAGGGGGCGCTAGTAACGGAATTCCCCAGAGGGAGCCATGATTTTAAAATAAATTTTGTCCAGCGAAACCGGCTTATTGCCGGCTTGTCTAAAGCAACAATTATTGTAGAGTCCAGAAAAAAGGGCGGAGCACTAACTACTGCAGAACTTGCAGACTCTTATTCAAGAGAGGTCTTTGCTCTTCCCGGGAGAATTACAGATATTAGGTCAGAAGGCTGTAACAATCTGATTGCAAAAAACGAAGCTACAATCTTCACATCAACAAAAGACTTTCTGCAAACAATGGGATGGAAAAATATTGCTGGTAAGAAACCGGGCAGTAGAACCAAACCTCTGTTCTATTGTGGTGATCCCCTTAAAGAAAAATTATTAGTAGCTTTGAGGCTCAATCCGGGACAAAGCATGGATGAACTCTGCTCACTTACAGGCATTCATATAAAAGATCTGGCCTCATCTCTTCTCGAGCTTGAAGTTGAGGGATACATATCAAAAAACCCGGGGAACAGATATATTGCTACTTAAATTACTTTGATTTAATGTTGAAATTAATTGATACCCATACACACCTCTACGACCAAGCATTTAATGAAGAGAGGAAAAATGTTGTAGAGAGGGCTAAGGATAATGGCGTAATTAGGTGTATTCTTCCTGCAATTGACAAAGAGTCACATAACAGACTTCTTGAATGTGAATCAACTTATGAGGGTTATGTACATGCCTCGGCAGGCCTTCACCCAACATCAGTGAACGGAGACTGGGAAAATGAACTTCAGTTTGTTATTGAAGAGGTTTCAAGAAGAGATTATATTGCCATAGGGGAAATCGGCATGGACGGATACTGGTCAAAAGAGTTTATGAAGGAGCAGGCAATTGTATTTACAGAACAGCTAAAGCTGGCATCAGCAAATAATCTTCCTGTGATTATTCACTCAAGAGATTCTTACGAAGATATTTTCGCGGTTCTGGAGAACTGTAAATCGCTTCATATCAAAGGTGTCTTTCATGCATTTTCGGGCAGTCATGAAACTTTCAAAAGGATACAAAAATATGGGGATTTTAAGGTGGGGATTGGCGGGGTAGTGACGTACAAAAACGCCCATATTGCAAATACTGTTAAACAGATAGGATTGAGCAATATTGTCCTGGAGACCGACTCCCCATGGCTCACTCCTGTTCCGTTCAGGGGAAAGCGAAACGAGCCCTCTTATATAATGTATGTGGCACAAAAAATTGCTGAAATCATGGATGTGACAGAAGATGAAGTTGCTGAGATAACCTCATCCAATGCCGTAAAATTGTTTAACTTGCAGTAGGAAAAAACTGAAATGAAATCATCTATACTACTGATCTACACTGGCGGAACCATAGGGATGAAGCAAGATCCTGTTTCCGGCGCACTTAAACCATTCAACTTTAATCAAATTCTGGAAGAGGTCCCAGAGCTTAGAAAGTTCGGTTGCAAAATCGACTCTATCTCTTTTGACCCTCCAATTGACTCATCTGATGTTCAAATTGAATTCTGGATTGAGATTGCTGATATAATCGAGAAAAACTACTCTGATTACGATGGATTCGTAGTTCTCCACGGGACAGATACAATGTCCTTCTCTGCATCTGCATTAAGCTTTATGTTTGAAAACCTTTCCAAACCTGTAATTTTCACAGGGAGTCAATTACCAATAGGTATGCTTCGAACAGACGGCAAGGAAAATCTGATTTCATCAATTGAAATAGCAGCTGCGAAGGATAGCTCTGGAAAAGCAATGGTACCTGAAGTGTGTATATACTTTGAAAGTCAGCTATACAGGGGAAACCGTACCACAAAATATAATGCAGAAAACTTCAGGGCTTTCCGCTCTGCAAATTTTCCTGTTCTGGCCGACATCGGTATACATATAAGATATAATGAATCTCTTATTATAAGAGCAGACAAAGTAAAGAGACTTCGTATCCACAAGAATCTTGAAACCTCTGTTTCCATATTAAAGATATTTCCGGGGATTGGAGAGGAGTTCGTAAAATCCTTCCTCTCAATAAAAGGGATTAAAGCAATAATTCTGGAAACATATGGATCCGGAAACGCACCCACCTCTGAATGGTTTATCGATGCCCTTAGGGAGGCAATAGAGAGAGATATCATAATATTAAATGTAACCCAGTGTCATGCAGGAAAGGTAGACATGGAGGCCTATGCAACAGGAATCAGGCTTAAGGAGATAGGCGTTGTTAACGGTTTTGACAGCACAACAGAGGCAGCTTTAACCAAATTATTTTTTTTACTAGGACAGGAAAATGAAACTCAGGTTATTAAAAAGAGACTGTCGGAAAATTTGCGGGGGGAAATTACAATCAATTAGTGCGAATTAAAAAATTCTTTTTAAATTGCACGATATTTGACGATAATAGAAAACAAATAACTATTTAAAATACATTGTTTAATACTTTAATCATTCAAAAATTTATGAAAA
>CAZPRX010000191.1:2797-3035 GCA_964588835.1 uncultured Muribaculaceae bacterium | reverse complement strand
AACCAAAAGATTAACCAGCCAATAAGCAATGAGATATTTAACATCATTTAGTTTATTGATTTTAATGCTGTTTTTCGCATTCGGGTGTTCATCTCTGAAAGAGGGTGTGTGGCTTGTATCCACACCTTATGCATTTGGAGGAATCCCATCCGTTTATAACCATAACGAGGAGGTCTCAATGTTTGATTTTGTACTCTCCAGAAAGGGTAATTCAATTGAAGGTCTTATTGTAGTTAAA
>CAZPRX010000191.1:0-2787 GCA_964588835.1 uncultured Muribaculaceae bacterium | reverse complement strand
TCATTCTTTGGTATGACTTTCCTGGATTTTGAACTTGATGGAAAAGATATTAAAATAAACTATTGTATTGAACAGTTAAACAAAGAGAAGGTGATCCTTCTTCTAAAGAAGGATTTTGAAATACTTTTTAAACCAGACCACTCTCCTGTTACAAAATATGTTTTTAATTCAGACGGGAAAATTAAGGCATTACAGCAGGGAAATGGTATTACAAGGGCTGTTATGTATTTTAATGAATACGAGAGAGGTTTTCCTCATGAGATATTGGTCAGCCACCCATGGCTCGGTTTAAAACTTAAGATAAACAAGAGTGAGGCATATGATAGTCAATGATATATATAACTTAATTAAAACTGATATCACTCATGAGGGTGATTCAGTGGTGAACGGTGAGTTTATTGTTGAGATCAACCCTGAAAGCGATATTTTCAAAGGTCACTTTCCCGGAACACCTGTGTTGCCGGGAGCTTGTACTCTCTCAATTGTTAAAGATTGTACCCAGCTAATACTGCAAAGAGAGATTATTTTTTATCATATATCACAATGCAAGTTTACAGGGATGATTAACCCTGACGCAGACAGGTTGCTTGATGTTAAGATCTCAGTAAAAGATTCTCTTACTCAATATCTGGGGATTACTGCTAGTGTAGTTGTCTCAGGTTCAGAAAGAGTAATATTAAAATTCAAGGGAAAATGTTCAAGCTAGCTGCTGTAATACCCACTTACAATAATCCTCTTACACTTAAATCAGTTGTTGATGGTGTTAAGAGTTACTGCAGGTATGTCATAGTGGTGGATGATGGTTCAGACACAGAGGGTGCTGAAGTTGCAAACAACCTCACGGATATTGATCTGATAAGAAATTCAAAAAACATTGGTAAAGGGCCTTCGCTTGCCAAAGGGCTAAAGAGAGCTCTGGAGCTGGGTTTTACACATGTTGTTACAATTGATGCAGATGGACAGCATTTTCCGGATGAAATAATCAAACTCTCAAAAGTTGCAGAGAGTGAGCCGGAGGTGTTATGGATAGGAAGCAGGAATCTTGGTTGTGAGAACATGCCGGGTAAAAATACTTTTGCAAACAAATTTTCTAACTTCTGGTTCAGGGCCGAGACCGGTATCAAGTTATCCGATACTCAATCGGGTTACAGAGTCTATCCATTACGGAGACTTGCGGGAATAAAGATGTTTTCCGGCAGATATGAGTGGGAGCTTGAAATTTTAGTACGGGCAGCATGGAAGGGGATGATGATTAAAAATATTCCAGTAAAGGTCTATTATCCTCCTGTGGATGAAAGAGTCTCTCATTTCAAGCCATTTAGAGATTTTGCCAGAATTTCTGTACTTAATACAGTGCTTGTTATCATTGCATTGATTTGGTGGTGGCCACTTCGTTTTTTTAAATGGTTTAACAGAGATAATATTTCGCAGTTTATAAAGGACCATTTTACAGAATCAAAAGAGTCAAATTTGAAAATTGCTGCATCCATAGGTCTTGGACTCTTTTTTGGGATATCACCGTTGTGGGGATATCAGATGATAACAGCAGTGGCAGTCGCCCATCTTATTAAAGTTAACAAAGTACTTACTCTGGTGGCATCAAATATTAGTATTCCTCCAATGATTCCATTTATTCTGTACGGTAGTTTTGCTTTTGGTTCATTAATTCTTGGAGAACCCATGAATGTAATTCCCTCAGATCTTTCTCTGGAGGCAATATCTGGCAGTCTTAAGCAATATCTAACAGGAAGTGTGGCATTTGCTCTAACTGCTGGTATTACGGGAATGTTAATAACATATCTATTTTTATCAATTTTTAGAAGGGTTGCAAAATGAGTCTCGGAAAAATACTTGTTGCACTTTACAAAATTTTAAGCAGAAGAAAATTGTTGCTTTATCTTCTTCTTTCTCTGCTGACTGTTGCAATGGTTGTTACTGCCTCCGGTATCCGTTTTACAGAGGATCCCTTGCAGCTGTTTCCCTCTGAAGGTGAGGGGGCAAATAGTGCAAAAGCTTTTTCCAGGCTTAAGGCTAAAGATAAAATTATTGTACTTATTTCATCTTTGTCAGGTGAGACAAACTCATCTTCAGATATATTAGCCGATGCTGCTGATAGTTTCAAAGGTAAGGCAGAAAAATTGGTTGAAGAGGGTTTGCTTAACCGGCAAACAGGAGGTAACCTATATAATCAGAGTGAAATTTTAAACTTTATTTACAACAATCTTCCACTTTATCTGGAGGTGGACGATTACGACAAGATAAATGAAAGTATTAAGAGTGAAAAGATTGTAGAGAGACTTGAGAACTCGATGGGATTGCTTATCTCACCTGCCGGAGCAGTTGCCGCAGACATGATTAGCAGAGACCCTCTTTTTATTGGAACTCATCTTGTTGCAAAACTGGACTCACTGAGGATGGGGGTCAAAATGAATGTATACAGGGACAATGTTTTCTCCGCCGACTGGAAATCTCTTTTCTTTGTTTTTTCTCCGGGCGAAACCACAGCAAAATCGGCTTCAGATGAGAAAATTGTAACTGAACTTGAGAGGATTGAGCTGGAAGTTGAATCTGAATATGAAGGTCTGGATGTAATGCTGTCTGGAGCACCATTGGCAGGGGTATACAACGCCAGGGTAATTAAAAGAGACACAGTTATTACTACTCTTCTGGCCTTAATGGCTATAGCAATTCTCTTCTGGATTTCGTTCAGGAATCCCAGAACGCTTGCAATACTTATTGCTCCTGCTTTGTTCGGATCACTTTTTGCCCTCTCTTTTATGTCTCTGA
>CAZPRX010000190.1:0-3058 GCA_964588835.1 uncultured Muribaculaceae bacterium | reverse complement strand
ACTATAGTGGAAAAATCTCTTTTCATTAATGGCAAAATTACAAATAATGTGTATCTTTGCCGCAAATTTTTTATCCATAGAAAATGTCAAATAAAATACTTTTACGCAAAGGTTTAAACATTCCGCTAAAAGGGAGTGCATCAAACCAGATCGCAAGAAGCATCTCACCGGACATTTTGGCTGTAAAACCAACAGACTTTAAAGGACTTAACCCAAAACTCCTAGTTAAGGAGGGTGATTTAGTTAAGGCCGGCACACCTGTTATTGCAGACAAAAAAAATCCGGAGATCCTTATCTGCTCACCTGCGAGCGGTACAGTGAAAGAGATTGTACGCGGAGAAAAGCGGAAACTTCTTCAGATTCTTATTCAGGCAGACAAAAAACAGGAGTATGAGCACTCAGGCGCCCATGAAATCTGTAAAACCGGAAAACCTCAAGAGCTAAAAGATACCCTTCTCGCATCAGGGCTATGGGTTCTAATTAAACAGAGACCATATGGCACAATTGCAGATCCCTCAAAAGAGCCTAAAGCAATATTCATTTCAGGATTTGACTCAGCTCCACTGGCTGCAGACATGGATTACGCAATGAAGAATGAATTTGACAACATGCAGATGGGTGTAAACATCCTCTCCAAGCTGTCAAAAGGCGGAGTACATATAGGACTTCACGCAGACACATTCGCCGGCAGCCCCATGCACAGACTTGAGAAGGCTAAAATACATGTATTTGACGGTCCCCACCCTGCCGGAAACGTAGGAATTCAAATTCACCATATCAGCCCCATAAACAAAGGCGAAACCGTCTGGACACTCGACCTGTACGCTCTGGCAGCAATAGGCCGACTCTTCAACAAGGGGGTATTTGACCTTCGCAGGGTCATTGCAGTAGCCGGACCTAAGGCTAAAAAGCCTGCATACGTAGAGACTCTTCCGGGAATGGCAATCAAAGAGATATCAGATTTTGCCGATTCAGCTAACGAGGTAAGATACGGAGACGAAGTGGGTGTAAGATACATAAGCGGGAATGTCCTTACTGGCGAGAACGCAGGAATTGACGGATATACCGGAATGTTCCACAACGTTATTACCATTATGGCAGAGGGTAACTACAGAGAGATGTTCGGCTGGATCAAGCCACTCAGAAGCAAAAAATTCAGCATTTCAAGATCTTACTTCTCATGGCTTATGCCCAACAAACAGTACAATCTTGACACAAACCTCAACGGAGGTGAGCGTGCATTTGTAGTGACAGGCGTTTACGAAAAGGTACTCCCTATGGATATACTTCCCCTTTATCTTTTCAAAGCCATTCTTGCCGATGACATCGATAAGATGGAACAACTCGGAATCTACGAAGTGATTGAGGAGGATGTTGCTCTTTGCGAATTTGTCTGCCCTTCAAAGGCTGAGATACAAGATATCGTATCAAAAGGCATCAACACCATGATTAAAGAAATGTCTTAACAGAACAGCGATGAAAGTTTTAAAGAAATTAGTAGACAACATAAAGCCCACATTCAGCAAAGGTGGAAAGCTAGGCTTTCTTCACTCGACGTTTGACGCTTTTGAGACCTTCCTGTTTGTTCCTGACCATGTAACCAAAAAAGGGGTACACGTCAGAGACTCAATAGACCTTAAGAGAACCATGACCATGGTGATCCTGGCACTAATGCCGGCTCTTCTCTTTGGTATGTACAACACCGGTTTTCAGCACAACCTTTCAATAGGAGGCAGCATGAACTTCTGGGAGATGTTCTTTTTTGGATTCATTAAGGTATTACCTCTCATTATTGTCTCCTATGTTGTAGGTCTCGGTATTGAGTTTATAGCAGCACAAATAAGAGGACACGAAGTAAACGAGGGTTACCTTGTAACAGGAATGCTTATTCCGCTTATCATGCCTGTGGATGTTCCACTCTGGATACTTGCACTCTCTGTAATATTTGCAGTTATTGTAGGTAAAGAGGTATTCGGCGGAACCGGTATGAATATATGGAATCCGGCACTACTCTCAAGAGCATTCGTATTCTTTGCTTACCCTTCACAAATATCCGGAGATAAAATCTGGATTGAGGGACTTACAAAAGGAGAAGGCATTGTTGACGGCTTCTCAGGAGCAACACCACTCGCACACGCTGCGGCCGGTGAGTTTGACAAGATGCCATCATTCATGGATATGTTTGTAGGACTTATCCCTGGCTCAATAGGTGAGACATCAACAATAGCTATACTCATAGGCGCAGTAATGCTACTGTGGACAGGAATAGCAAGCTGGAAAATAATGCTCTCAACTTTTGCCGGAGGAATTCTTACAGGACTTCTTCTCAACGCACTGGCACCCGAAGGAAGCTATATGGCAATGCCTGCAATCAACCACATAGTTATGGGCGGCTTTGCATTTGGAGCTGTATTTATGGCAACAGACCCTGTAACCGGATCTCAGACAGAGAGAGGCAAATGGATATACGGATTCCTCATAGGTGTGATGGCCGTTACTATTCGAGTATTCAACCCGGGTTACCCTGAGGGGATGATGCTTGCAATCCTTCTGCTTAACACATTTGCACCATTTATAGACCACTTTGTGGTTCAGTCAAACATAAAACGCAGGCTCCGCAGGGCAGCCATCAATAAATAGGAGGATTACAGATGGATACAAATAACAATACATATACAGTAATATACGCTACCGTTATGGTAGTAGTGGTTGCAGTGCTCCTTGCACTTGCATCCTATCTCCTTAAAGACCGCCAGCAGAGAAACGTTGCACTGGAGACCAAGCAGCAGATTCTTAAATCTGTTAAACTAGGCCTGGACGCTGAAACTGTAAAAGACAAGGCTACCTATCTTGAAGGACTGTACGACAAACACATTGCTGAGACCAAAGTTACTTCAGACAGTGAAGAACTTACTCTTTACGTTTGCACAATGGAAGATGGTGAGAAGCTCTACATTATACCTGTTCACGGCACCGGACTTTGGGGCCCTGTATGGGGATATGTAGCACTCAAGAGCGACTTCAACACCATATTCGGTACCACATACGACCACAAAGG
>CAZPRX010000189.1:0-3072 GCA_964588835.1 uncultured Muribaculaceae bacterium | reverse complement strand
GGCCCTGACAACTCCTGTTTGAGGATTAATAATAACGATTGAATCACTCATATAGACGTTTGCCCAAATTTCGCCATCAATCCACTCAAGTTCATTAAGCTGATCTACAGGCTTTCCATTAAGTTTTACCTCAATAATTTTTTTTGTCATGAAATTCATGGGGTCATTGAAGTAGAGATTACTTGTTCCGTCACTCATTATCAAATGAGTACCATCTGTAGTCAGGCCCCAACCCTCCCTTGGATTTGATAATTTGCCCAACTCCCTGAAAGTTGTTTTGTCAATAACATAAACAACTTTCTCCATCCATGTAAGAATGTATATTCTGTTGTTGAGCATCACCGCACCCTCGGCAAAATGGGCTGCCGGAAAGGAGAAGGTCTTGATTGTTTTGCCGGTTTTAAGATCTGCACTTCTGAAGAATGACCGTCCGTACTGGCCTGAACTTTCATAAAGGATTCCCCCCTCAATAAACAGTCCTTGAGTGTAGATATTTGTATCATGATCTATTGACTCCAGAATCTTTACCCTAAGAGAGCTCCCCCCTGCACTACTGCAAGATGCAGTTAATGGCAGCAGGGTGGTGAATAAAGCTAAAAGTATAGTCAATAATCTTTTATGCATTTCATCTATTTTTGAACCGACTTCCTTATCATAGCAGCCTTAACAAGTGCTACAAAAAGCGGATGCGGATTCTCCGGTGTACTCTTAAGTTCAGGGTGGAATTGAACCCCAATAAAGAATGGGTGATTCTGAAGCTCCATAATCTCCACAAGTCCTGTATCAACATTCCTTCCGCTTGGAATAAGGCCTCCCTTTTCAAGTGTATCCACATAAGAGTCGTTAACCTCATATCTGTGTCTGTGTCTCTCTGAAATTTCAGTTTTACCGTAAATTCTGTGAGCAAGAGAGCCCTCTTTGATAGTACATGAATATGCCCCCAGCCTCATTGTGCCACCCTTTATAGTCATTGACTTCTGGTCCTCCATAAGGTCAATTACAGGATTCTTTGCGTTAGGTTTTATCTCGGTTGTCATGGCATCTTCAAGTCCAAGTACGTTTCTTGAATACTCTATCACTTCCATTTGCATGCCGAGACATATTCCAAGGAATGGTATATTGCTTTCTCTTGCGAATTTGACTGCTGTAATCTTACCCTCGATTCCTCTTTCACCAAATCCAGGTGCTACAAGAATTCCGTCCATAGAGGATAGCTTCTCGGCAACATTCTGGTCATTAATGTATTCGCTGTGTATTGAATGAACATTTACTTTGCATTCGTTTGTAGCTCCGGCGTGTATAAATGACTCAAGAATAGACTTATATGAATCCTGAAGCTCAACATATTTGCCTACAAGTGCAATATTAACGCTCTCTTTAGGATTAAAAAGTCTCTCAAGGAAAGACTTCCAAAGCTCAAGATCAGGAGCTTTATCAATTGCCTCCATCTTGAATTTCCTTAAGACTAACTCATCAAGTTTCTCTCTGAACATTGTGAGAGGAACTTCGTATATACTTTTTGCGTCAATTGACTCAATAACTGCGTTAAGCCTTACGTTACAGAATAGTGCCACCTTTCTTCTGATATCCATAGGGAGAGGATGCTCTGTTCTGCATACTATAACATCCGGATGGACTCCATTTTGCTGGAGCATTCTAACGGAGTGCTGAGTCGGCTTGGTTTTAAGCTCTTTAGCTGCGCTCAGATATGGAACGAGTGTAAGGTGTATAACAAGACAATCCTCCTCAGGAAGTTCCCACTGGAGTTGACGAACGGCCTCAACAAAAGGGAGAGACTCAATATCGCCCACAGTACCACCAAGCTCTGTAATGATTACATCATATTTACCGGTTTTACCCAGCAGAAGCATTCTTCGCTTTATCTCGTCTGTAATGTGAGGAATGACCTGAACGGTTTTACCCAGATAGGCTCCCTGCCTCTCTTTGTCAATTACAGAACGGTAAATACGACCTGTTGTAACGTTGTTTGCCTTAGAGGTCTGAACATTAAGAAATCTCTCATAGTGTCCCAGATCAAGGTCTGTCTCGGCACCGTCTTCAGTTACGTAACACTCACCGTGTTCATACGGATTAAGTGTACCGGGGTCTACATTCAGATAGGGGTCAAACTTTTGAATTGTGACTGACAAACCCCTGGCCTGTAGTAACTTAGCAAGTGATGCGGAAATAATACCCTTCCCAAGGGAAGAGGTAACGCCTCCCATCACAAAAACATATTTGGTGCTCATAATGTAAATATTGGATTGTTATACAGGGATACAAAGATAATACTTTCCGCAAGTTTTCAGCAAGAAATCCCTACATTTGCTTAGTGCAAAAACTCCAAAAAATTACTAATGAAATCGTTATCAGAAAGATTTAAAATTAAAAGTTTTGAAACTGATCTCAACGCAAGATTAAAGCCTCAGTCGTTAATGCTTTTAATGCAGGAGATGGCAAACCTCCATGCAGATGCACTGGGATTTGGTTATGATCAGCTAATGGAGAAGGGTATTATCTGGGTATTGTCAAGATCTCATGTGATATTTGACCGGATACCGGACTGGAGGGAGGAAGTGGCTATGGAGACATGGCATAAAGGGAGCGATAAACTATTCGGACTAAGAGATTTTAAAATGACAGACATGCATGGTGCAGAAATTCTCAGAGGCACTACATCATGGCTGATTATTGGAACCCAGAACAGGAGGTTACAGCGGATTGAGCAGCATATAGGGAACGACCACCCATCGGTTAATATGGTCCATGCCATAGAGGAGCCTGCCCCTAAACTATCTGCCCCTTCAGTAATTAAGTTTGTTAAAAGCAGAGAGGTGGAGTACTCGGATTTAGATATGAACCACCACACAAACAATGCCAGGTATATGGAGTGGGCACTTGATTGTGTGCACTCACTAGTGCCGGAAGGTTATTTCATAAAAGAGTTTATAGTTAATTTCAGTTCTGAGAGCAGGCTGGGAGAAAAACTTGACCACTTTGCCTGTAAAACCGATAAAGGTGCCTTCTTTGAGGCAAAGAGGGGTGAAACATCGGTAGTGCAAATAGAATTTA
>CAZPRX010000188.1:0-3115 GCA_964588835.1 uncultured Muribaculaceae bacterium | reverse complement strand
TTCGCGGTTTATACGGCCTTTGGCCGGAAATTTGGGTTGAGAGTTTGCGGTGTTGGGTGGGACGAACCTCCACGGGGTTGATTTGCAGGCCGTTTCAAAACATAAAACTCACAATATCAATAAATTGCGATTTGCAATGCTCTTAAAATGAAGGTCATGGAGGTTCGTCCCACCCACGCCTGTTTAAATTTTCCATAAAAAACAAGGGCCGACCATAATTGGTCAGCCCCTGTGTCTAAATCAGCAAAAAGTATTGCTGTCAGTGCAAAACTACTGCTGTCTGAATTTTGCGAATTCAATATCTTTCTCAGAACGTTTTCTGAAGTTGTCGTTTTCGTAAACTTTGGTAAGTTGTTTTGCAACTTCAATCATTTCGCCTTTACGTGCGTGAACGATTGCTCTCATGTATGCTGCGTGAGGGCAGTCGTGTGTAAGGACAGGAAGTGCTTTGTCAAGCTGATTTGTAAGGATGTATGCAAGGCCTTCGTTTGAGTCACCGGTTCCGGCAAGTTTCGCTGCAGCCTCTTTGTATCTTCCTTCGAGGATGTCAATGATTGCTGTATTTTGCTTAGAGACTTTAAGGTCTGATTTTGCAAACATCTCTGATGCCTTTTTGAAGTCCTTGTCACGAAGTGCAATTACACCTGCGTTGTTGTAGTAGAATTTGCTGTTTTTGTTTGAAACTTTTGCAAGAGCTGCTTTAGCTTCCGCAAGTTTACCATTGTCAAGGTGAATAGCAGTAAGGTTGTTGTATGCACGGTCACAGTTGAATTTGTCACCTGCTTTTGTATAAAGCTTAACCTTGGTAGGATAATCGTTTACAAGAGTAGCAGCATAAAGCAGAGCCTCAACATCCATAATCTCAATGTTGCTTCCTGATAGTTCAACCAACTCTTGGTCACTGTAGTTTGTGTAATCTACGTTTGCAATAAATCTTGCTCTGCGAAGTTCAGGAAGGATTTTGTCAGCAAGGGTCTTGAACACAAATGACATGTTCTTGATCTCTCTTTCACGAACTGCAGGGTCGCCATACATTGACAAAACGCGAAGGATAAGCTCCTTATCCTGAATGTCTGAACCGGCAACAAGCTCCTGGAAACCTTCCCAGTCTTCAGCAACAGTAGTCACATTTACAGGGCCGTCTACCGGAGTCTTCTTTGTTATCTTGTCAAATGCAGCCTTTGCTGTTTCACTTCTCTTATCTGAAAGTTTGTTGTTCAGTTTCTCAGGTCCGTCCGGAGATGCGTAGGCAACAATATTTGTCTCTACTATCTCTCTGCGGTCATCCTCTTTAATACTTGCAAGGAATTTTTCAAACTCTTTTATCTCTTGCTTAGTAAGTTCTTTTGGACGAACAACATGGCTATTGATTGTGTAAAGAATCTGAGTCTCTTTCTTTTCTGAAATAATCTTTTTGTAGTTGTCTTCTGCATAAGCAGTGCTGCCATATCCGTGAACAAGCTTATAGGTGATGTTAGCACCATCTGCAACCTTGTAAGGAGAAGGGAAATCAATCTTCTTCAGATCGTTCCAAACTGCAATGCGAAGTTCAAGGTGAGATTTTTCCATCCCCGGAACGTAAGCGAATTTTACAGTGTTTGTAGCTCTTCCGCCGGCAACAGGAACAACGTTAAAGTTGTCTGTAACCTTTTCTCCCTGAAGTTTGTGGGTGGGGGCAGCTGCTTCGCCACCTTCATAAACCAGTACTGGTACTACTTCAAGAATTGCTTTAGGATGGAAGTAACCTTCCGGAAAAGTAAGGGTGTAGGATGCTGTAATTTCATCAGCTACTACTTCGAGTACTTTTGGGTTGCCATCTACTCCCATGAGCACGGCGTCTTTTGCCATTTTGGACGGATTGCTGCAGGAAACCACTGCAAAACCAATCAGTGCAAAAGAAAAAAGCTTAAGGATTTTCATTTTCATTATTGCGTTGTTTTGGTGTTAATTTCGTTTGCTATTCCGCAAATATAAACATTTTTCACTATTTTTGCGTTCATGGACCTGAGAAGTTTAAAGCAGCGGTTTGATATTATAGGTAATAGTACTGCACTTGATCTGGCTCTTGAAACAGCCGTTAGGGTGGCAGGTACAGACCTCTCTGTTCTCATTACCGGAGAAAGCGGTGTAGGAAAAGAAGTTGTGCCTCAGATTATCCATTCATTCAGTCCACGAAAACATAAAAAGTACATAGCTGTTAATTGCGGAGCCATTCCTGAAGGAACTATCGATTCTGAACTATTCGGACACGAAAAGGGAGCTTTTACAGGAGCCGTGGAGACCAGAAAAGGCTATTTTGAGGTTGCAAACGAGGGTACCCTTTTTCTTGATGAAGTAGCCGAGTTACCCCTCTCCACACAGGTGCGGTTACTGAGGGTTTTGCAGACTGGGGAGTTTATGAAGGTAGGCTCATCAAAAGTTGAGAAGACCGACGTCAGAGTCGTCGCCGCCACTAATAAAAATCTCCTGAAAGCTATTGATGCCGGTAAGTTTAGAGAGGATCTCTATTACAGACTTAACACCGTTCCCATTTCCATTCCGTCACTGAGGGAGCGTAAACAGGATATTTATCTGCTTTTCAGAAAGTTCGCAGTAGACTTTGCAGAAAGGTACAAGATGCCCGCTATTCGGCTTACAGACCCGGCAAGGGTTATGCTTGAGTCCTACAGATGGCCCGGAAACATCAGACAGCTAAAGAGTATAGCAGAGCAGATATCGGTAATTGAGCACAACAGAGAGATAGGGCCGGAAGACCTTACAAGATATATCCCTGCAGAGGGGCCCGAGTACCTTCCGGTTAAGACAACGGATGGTCACACTTCTGATTATCTTACAGACAGAGATATTATATTTAAGGTACTCTATCAGTTGAGACACGAGGTTGAGGAGCTAAAAAAGAGAGTAGATTCAAAGCAGACAGAGCAGGTCTCATCTGTTCTCGATATTAATAAGAGCTTTTCAAACAGCGATTCCATTGTGGATTACGAAGAGGATGTGGTTCTCTCAATTCAAAATGTAAACGCCGAGCTTATTAAAAAGGCACTTGAAAAACACGGTGGGAAGAGAAAGCTTGCTGCTGCAGAGCTGGGTATATCAGAGCGAACCCTGTACAGAA
>CAZPRX010000187.1:1313-3118 GCA_964588835.1 uncultured Muribaculaceae bacterium | reverse complement strand
GTGACCTAGGAGGGATTCAAACCCCCGACCTTCAGAACCGGAATCTGACGTTCTATTCAGCTGAACTACTAGGCCTAAAATTGGACCGCAAAGATACATATTTTAATATTCTCTGAAAAATGTATCTTTGCGGTCCAAATACTATTGTAGAAATATGAAAGCTTTTGTATTTCCCGGACAGGGAGCACAGTTCAGCGGAATGGGTAAAGAGTTGTATGAAAGCAACCCTGTAGCCACGGAGCTGTTTGAAAGAGCAAACTCAATTTTGGGTTTTCGCATTACTGACATAATGTTCTCCGGAACAGACGAACAACTAAAGGAGACCAAGGTTACTCAGCCGGCCATTTTTATACATTCGGTTATACTTTCAAAATGTATTGAGGATTTCAAACCTCAAATGGTTGCAGGTCACTCTTTAGGAGAATTTTCAGCCTTAGTGGCTGCCGGCGCCTTAACCTTTGAAGACGGGCTTAAATTGGTATATGCAAGGGCAATGGCCATGCAGAAAGCCTGTGAGATAAAACCATCTACTATGGCGGCAGTACTGGGTGTTGATGATAAAATTGTAGAAGATATCTGTTCTAAAACGCCAGGCATTATTGTACCCGCAAATTACAACTGCAAAGGGCAGCTTGTTATTTCAGGAGAGATAGAATCGGTAAAAGAGGCATGTGATAGGCTTAAAGCGGCAGGTGCAAAGAGAGCACTAATTCTCCAGGTAGGCGGAGCATTTCACTCCCCACTTATGGAGCCTGCAAGAGAGGAGCTCGCAGCAGCAATTGAAAACACACATTTCCAGACTCCGGTTTGCCCCATTTACCAGAATACCGATGCCCTTCCTCACACAGACCCGCTTGAAATCAAGGAAAACCTGAGAAGACAACTAACAGCTCCTGTAAAATGGAGACAAAGCGTTGAAAAAATGTGGGAAGATGGAGCCAGAGAGTTTGTAGAACTTGGACCAGGATCAGTCCTCCAAAACCTGATTTCAAAGATCTTACCAGAGAGCAAAACTCAGGGATTTCAATAATATTCAGACTAATAGAATATTGCCGAAATTAAATGACGCCTCCTCATAAGGAAGTGTTCATTTTACTTTTTATTTATAAAATAATTGACTATTTTTGGAGTGAAGTTGATATATTATGCCCATGTCACACCAGATAAAATTTGAATACGAAGTAGAGACAGAGTTGTTGGCCGGAATCTGTCCGGTGAGTGAAAGCGGTGATTCCATTTGTGACATTATCAACAAATAGGGTCTGCAACCTTGAAGGGATTTGCAGGCCATTTTTTATTTAAAAGTCGAAGAACAATAACTAAAATTAATTATACATAAATACTAATAACTAAAATACCAGTTATGGCAAAAGAAAAAAAATTCATTACCTGTGATGGTAATTACGCAGCTGCACATGTAGCATACATGTTCAGCGAGCTTGCAGCCATATACCCTATCACACCATCATCTACAATGGCAGAATATGTAGATGAGTGGTCCTCTTTTGGAAAGAAGAACCTCTTTGGTGAGCAGTTGAGGGTTGTTGAGATGCAGAGCGAAGGGGGTGCCGCAGGTGCTCTACACGGTGCTCTTCAGGCAGGTGTGCTCGCCACCACTTTTACAGCTTCGCAGGGACTCCTGCTTATGATACCAAATATGTACAAGATAGCCGGAGAACTTCTTCCTACAGTTTTCCACGTCTCTGCAAGAACTCTTGCAGCTCAGGCTCTCTCTATTTTTGGAGACCACTCAGATGTTATGGCTGCAAGACAGACAGGTTTTGCACTGCTAGCTTCGGGAAGTG
>CAZPRX010000187.1:0-1303 GCA_964588835.1 uncultured Muribaculaceae bacterium | reverse complement strand
TCTTCAAGTGTTCAGGAGGCTTTGGATATGGGAGCAGTAGCTCACCTGGCAACGCTTAAATCCAGAGTACCTTTCGTCCATTTCTTTGATGGCTTCCGTACTTCACACGAAATTCAAAAAATTGAGGATCTTGATCAGGATGCTGTTAAGAAAATGATAAGTGAAAAATCACTTAAGTCATTCAGACAAAAAGCCCTTAATCCAATCAAACCTGTAACAAGAGGCACAGCTCAGAATCCTGATGTATTCTTCCAGGCAAGAGAGGCTAGTAATCCTTTCTATGATGCAGTTCCGGATATCGTTGCAAGATATATGGGTGAGATAAGCGAGCTTACAGGCCGTCATTATCTTCCTTTCGACTATTACGGAGATCCTCAGGCTGAAAACATAATTATTGCAATGGGTTCGGTTTGCGAAACTATTCGTGAAGTTGTTGATATGCAAATGGAGAAGGGAGAAAAGGTGGGAGTCTTGACAGTAAGACTTTACAGACCATTCTCAGCAAAATACTTCTTCAGGGTTCTTCCTAAGACCGTAAAAAGAATTGCTGTATTAGACAGGACTAAAGAGCCGGGTGCAGTGGGCGAACCATTGTACATTGACATCAAATCTGCCATAGCAGAAAAGGGTGGCAAAATGCCTCTGATAGTTGGCGGAAGATATGGTCTTTCATCAAAAGACACCAGCCCTGCACAAATACTTTCAGTTTTTGAAAATCTCAACATGAAAGAGCCTAAGAACGGCTTTACAATAGGGATTGTTGATGATGTGACCTTTAAATCTCTTCCATTAAAAGAGGAGATAAGTGTCTCCAAAAAGGGAGTTAAAGAGTGCAAGTTTTATGGTCTGGGATCAGATGGAACTGTAGGCGCAAACAAGAATACTATAAAGATAATTGGTGAAACAACACCTAAGTATGTTCAGGCCTATTTTGACTACGACTCAAAAAAATCCGGAGGATATACATGCTCTCACCTGAGATTTGGAGATACTCCTATCAACTCACCATATCTTGTATCCACTCCTGATTTTGTAGCGTGTCACGTTACATCCTACATGAATAAATATGATGTTCTTAAGGGCATCAAGAAGGGTGGTACATTCTTGCTAAATACACTGTGGTCAATTGAAGAGACTATCGACAAACTTCCAGATCACATCAAAGCAACCATTGCTAAAAAGCAACTCAACCTTTACATTATAAACGCAACTCAGATTGCTGAGGAGATAGGTCTTGGAAACAGAACCAACACCATTCTTCAAAGTGCATTCTTCAAGATAGCAGATATCATTCCTTTTGAAC
>CAZPRX010000186.1:0-3118 GCA_964588835.1 uncultured Muribaculaceae bacterium | reverse complement strand
TCATAACTGCTGCAAATCATAAGTACCCTGCGTACTCTTCTTTGCATAAGACCTTTGTAGTTTGTTCTTATGGTCTTCTGATTTGAGCGGCTATGTGGCATAATATTTCACATTTAAATTATTTTGAATAGTCGTAAAACCCTTTACCTGTCTTTCGTCCCAGAAGATTTGCCCTTACCATTTTTCTGAGTAGCGGATGAGGTCTGTATTTTGAGTCTCCAAACTCTTTGTGAAGTACCTCCATAATGGCCAGACAAACATCAAGTCCTATCAGGTCACCTAAAGCGAGTGGACCTATGGGGTGATTTGCACCCATTTTCATCGCTTCATCAATCTCCTCAGCAGAGGCGACTCCATCTGCTAAAATTGATATGCCTTCGTTTACAAGTGGTATCAAAATCCTGTTAACAACAAATCCGGGAGCTTCGTTCACTGAAACCGGTGTTTTCCCCATTTTAACAGCCAATTCAGTAACAAATTGTTGAACGTCATCGGAAGTTAGCTGACCCCTTATAACTTCAACCAGCTTCATAACTGGAGCTGGATTGAAGAAGTGCATTCCTATTACCCTGTCCGCTCTTTTAGTTGATGCTGCAATTTCAGTAATTGACAGGGACGATGTGTTTGAAGCCAGGATGGTTTCAGGTTTGCAAAGTTTGTCAAGTAGACCAAAAACCTCTCTTTTAATCTCCATTGTCTCAAGTATAGCCTCTACAACTATATCAACGTCTGCACAAGATTCGTATTCAGTTGTTCCGGTAACAGAAGATAATATCTGATCCATCTGCTCTTGACTCATCTTCCCCTTCTCTACCAGTCTTGAAAGATTTTTTCTTATATTCTTCTCTCCGGCTTCTAGTTCGGCCTTGTTGTATCCCTTCATAACCACGGGAATTCCTGCCTGGGCAAAAGCTTGTACAATACCGCTGCCCATAGTTCCTGTACCAATAACTGCTGCTTTCATCTTATATTGATTGAATTATAATTTATCTGTTTTTAAATTCCGGTTTGCGCTTTTGAAGAAATGCCTCCATACCCTCTTTTTGATCTAAGGTGCCAAAACAACTACCAAAAAGCCTGTTTTCAAGTGTTACAGACTCTTCAGTGGGATAATCTGTTGCATAATTGATAACCTTTTTGGAGAGTCTTACAGCTACAGGTGCCTTTAAAGCAATAGTTTTTGCCATCTCAATAGCAGATGTCAAAATATCAGCTGCCGGAACCACCTTATTTACCAGGCCGATTGACAAAGCCTCTGCAGCATCAATAACTCTGCCGGTAAATATCAGCTCTTTGGCCTTTGCAGGCCCTATCAGTTTAGCCATTCTAACTGTCCCTCCAAAACCAGGGGTGATGCCTAACCCCACCTCAGGCTGTCCAAATTTTGCATTATCTGATGCTATTCTGATATCGCAAGCCATCGCAAGTTCACAGCCACCGCCTAGCGCAAATCCGTTCACAGCTGCGATAACCGGTTTTTCCGATTTCTCAATGCTTCTGAATATATCTGAACCCACCTTACCAAATGCCTCGCCTTCTGCGGGGTTTAGTGATGACATCTCCTGAATGTCTGCTCCCGCAACAAATGACCTGCCTTCACCGGTAATAATAATTGCATATACCTCTTTATCACTCTCAGCCTCATGGAGGGCCAGGGAAAGTTCTGTAAGGATTTTTGAATTTAAAGCATTAAGAGCAGGGGGGTTACTGATTTTGATAATAGCTGTACGCCCCTCTTTTTGCAGAGATACAAACTCGAGATTCATAGTGTGTTACTTTTATATATTCAATGGATAAAGGTAACACTTTTAGGTGAAATTTTTGCTAGGATCTTATATCAGTTCAGACTGCCGGAAAAAGGAGTGTGTAAAGAAGGTAGATTGAGCCTGATATCAAAAGTGTTGCAGGAATTGTGAATATCCACGCCGCTACAATATTTTTAGCAGTTGCCCACCTAACAGAAGCAACACCCTTTGTAAGACCCACTCCTATGATTGAGCCTGTGATTGTATGAGTAGTACTTACAGGAATACCACCCAATGCTGTTCCTATTAATGTTAACGCACCAGCTGTCTCAGCACTAAAGCCTTGTACAGGTTTAAGTTTAGCAAGTCCGTCTCCCAGTGTTCTGATCACCTTCCAGCCGCCCGTTATTGTGCCAAGTGCAATTACAGAATAGCAAGTAATAATAAGCCACATAGGTACATGGAATTCCCCTGTATTATCATACAGATAAGTGTCAATAAAGCTGTTTGTTCCAGACACACTAAAAAGTAGAATAGCAATTATTCCCATTGTTTTTTGAGCGTCATTTCCTCCGTGACCCAGAGAGAATATGGCAGAAGAGAAGAGTTGCATTACTTTGAAACCACTTTCTACTTTTAATGGGTTTTTACGCTTGAAAATAAACAGTGTAATTGACATCATTATGAAGCTAAGCACAGATCCAATAAGAGGAGAAAGTACTATGAACAGTGCAATGTTTAGAATTCCGGCAGTAACAAGTGCATTGCTACCAAATACAAACCATGCCGGCCCTATCATTCCACCTATTAGTGCGTGCGAAACGCTTATAGGCAGTCCGTAGTGGGTACATACCCAAACCCAGACAACAGCACCAATCAATGCAGAAAGAATTAGCGGAGGGCTAACAATTTGAGGATCAATAATGCCTTTGCCAATTGTATTAGCTACGTGGATTCCAAAAACAAAGTATGCAGCAAAATTCCAGAATGCAGCCCAGAGAACAGCCATCCCCGGGGAGAGCACCTTAGTAGAGACTATTGTTGCAATTGAGTTTGCGGCATCGTTCATCCCATTCAGGAAATCAAAAAGAAGAGCAATTAAAATGCCTACAATAACTATTGTCAACATATTATGCTAATTTAATAATGATAGATTTAATACTGTCTGCAACCTCTTTTGCTCTGTCTGTTGTATCCTCAAGGCTTTGAACGATGTTCTTGTTTTTGACCAGTTCAATTGCATCTTTCTCGTTCTGAAACAGGAACATATTGTATTCTTCGTAAAGTTCGTCAACCTTGTGTTCAATATCCTTGATTTTTTTACATCTCTTAAGAATTTCATCACTCTTTTTTGCCATGGTCTCAAGCCCTTT
>CAZPRX010000185.1:0-3178 GCA_964588835.1 uncultured Muribaculaceae bacterium | reverse complement strand
AAACCATGCTTCCGCCTGTTATTCCGCCGTTTGACAGACTCATCTTTAAATCGTTCGGTTCACTTTTATTAGCCCTGAATATGTTATTGGCCGTTTTACTCCTCATCTCCACTGATGTAACTCTTCCCTCACCGGTGTATCCAGATTTGTAAAAAACAAATGCCACCATTGATAATGTATGGTTTAGTAAGAGATTAACCTTTGGTTTATAAGCATTAATGGGGTCTCCTCCATTCGGAATAGTTTTATCCTGACAGCTCCACAAATAGTCACTGACCTGTCCGTATATCTGTGCGGCGGGAATACAAATATCCATTTTTGCTGAACTTCCAATCCCCTCAACTAGGTCCGGAGTGTATGGATAATAAGCAAATATTTTAGCGGGAGAGTTATAAACCTTTACCTCAAGTGGAATACCGTTCTTGTCAGACATCTTCCACGATTTGTCAACTGCAGAATATGATAGTTTTATATTTGTCAGAAAACTATTACCGTCATATACCGCAGAACCATCAAGCTCTGTTATCTGGACTCCAACCTCCTCATCTTTAATACTTGGATCACTTACTATTGATTTTACGTCTATCTCAGTTACCGGTTCTATCTGCAACAAAGCCTCTATTCTGCCGATATCTCCCTCCTTTTTACAGGAGAGAGACATCAACACAACAATCATCACAGATATAACGGAGAGGAATTTCACTAAATAAGAAAATTAATTTATCACAACTTCATCTTCATATTTAGGACTCCACGGGGTCACGTTAACACTCTCTATAATTAACTCTGTACCTGCCAGCTTAACCGTATAGATATACTGCATACCCTTCTTCCAGTCTATAACATCCGCTCCGTTCAAGGAGGCGACATAATCTCTTTCATCAATATTAAAGGTGAACTGAACACTGGATTTGTTAGCAATAGTGACAGGTGTTAATAGCAAATAAGCGTTTATATATTGTACCAGGTCATTAGCCACTAGAGATGGTTGTGCAGTGAGATTAATACGGCTTCCTACATTTGTCACACCAATCTCATCAATTGTCTCCCCTCCGGTTATTGTGCCATCTGCCACTTTCATAGCAAGATCATTTCCGGAGCTATTATTAATTATAAAAGAAGGGGTGGATTTGTCTTTTATTTTGACAGAATTAATATCACCATTCCCTGGGTAATCAATCTTGTAAAAGACAAAAGCCACCTGAGTGAGTGCGTGATCCAGAGTTAGTTGAACAGATGGATTTGCACTGTTTATCTTAGTTGTCCCTATTGTATTTGTGTATTGCTGAAATGAATACAGATAATCAGTCTGTTCTAACATTTTCTTAGTGGCCGGTATGTCAAGTTTTATTTTAAGATTACCAAAGGTTTCTTCTTCTATAGTTGCCGGGTCAGCTGGACAGGGGGCATAAGCATAAATCTGAGCATAATCAGGTGTCAGATAAAGGCTCCTAGATAAAGTCCAGTTAGGATTTGAAAAACTAAGTATAGAAAAAGGATCTGCATTATAAGCACTTCCATCCTCCTTTGCAACTTGTATCCTGATATTTTCTAACTCAATACTCGAATTATCAAGTATCGCTTTGGTATTTACCTCCCTAAGCTGAGGGAAGAGAGCAAGCGGAGCCTCTTTGATCTCCTCAGCAGGCCTCTCCTTTTTGCAACCCGATACCGTAAGGCACAAAGCTGCCATAATGTAGAATAATTTATTCATCTTATTATTAATTAATTATTAAATCGTCTGCTTTAACTGGTTCCCATTTTATAATCGACACTTGAGAAATTGAGAGCGTTGTTCCCGATAGCCTGATTGTGTATATATTCTGTTTACCTCTCTCCCATGTTATGGGGCTGGCACTTACAACTGAATATGTGTTACCATCAATTACAAATGAAAATTTTATTTCACCTGCACCAATTAGTGAAGTTGGAGCAACCAGAGCTGACACCCCTTTTGCCAGAACCTGCTGCTTCAACTCATTCAGGTCATCTGAGGGGAATTTAGGGACTGAGGAGGCCTGACCAATACTTAATGGTGTTAAAAGGTTCCTCTCAATTATACCCTCTGTTCCACCTGCTATTGATCCGTCCCTGATATCCATAGTGAAATCTACTGGATCAGAATTTACAAGTATATGACCTGTACCTGGATTAGTATCTTCAATATAAAAGTCAGTGAGACTTCCTGCACCATTATAGTTGTCTTTGTAAACCAGAAGAGAGACTTGTGTCAATGCATGATTCATCTGCAGGTTAATTGCACTATTTGAGTTATATGGCGCATTTGCTGCGCTCTCTATAGGTGTTGCGTACATATAATCAATATCCGAATCATAGTTTGCCTCAGCCTCAACTGATGCCGGAATTGTATAGAAGGGCTGAGTGTCGTCTGATAGTGACACATATGGATAGTAAGCATATACCTTTGCCTTAAGAGGATTGAGAATGTAGCCCTCTGCGGAGCTCCAGTTTCCCAAACCGTCAGATATATACTCAACATTTGTTTTTGTTGAGTATGGAGTGTCATCAGTTAATTTCAGCAACTGAACCCCTATAGATGAAGGCACAGGGAAAAAATCATCGTTTACAATAGCTTTAGTCTGTGATCCCTTCGCTAAGGTTGCGCTAACCTTCAGCTCCTTGTAAAGGTTTTCTGTAAGTCCGTTGTTCTTTGAACAACCTCCAATCACCAATGCAATTGATAGTACGGCTAAAAATGCGTTTTTCATTATTTAAGTATTTATATTGTTATAATTCAAGTTTATCTGATTGATGCACAACCCATTCAGCAACAACCACTGAGATAGAGATCTCTGAGGTATAAACCGATATAGTAATGGTATAGCTGTGGCCGGGTTTGAAGGGATAGTCAAAGTTTGAGTTAATCAGCTGCACAGATGAATCGCTCTTATCTTTGGCAGGAATTGACAGCACAATGTTATATTCTGACATACCCTCGCCGGGAGCAAAACATGTCAAAGAATCACTTTTTGTTATAGTAACGGATGGATCAATTTCTCCTCTCATTAACTCACCCTTACTTACATCAAGAAAATTTCTCTTTGAAAAGCCGCTAATTGAGTATTCAGCCTTATCAAAGTCATACCTCGACTTTGACAGGGCATCTCTTTTATCCTCCAGCTCAAACACCACCTGAGTAGTCATATGCCTGAATTCC
>CAZPRX010000184.1:0-3192 GCA_964588835.1 uncultured Muribaculaceae bacterium | reverse complement strand
AGACACCCTTGAGCCCCTGTTCAAGCGGAGTCCATACAATATTTGTAAGAGCCTCTGCTATTGCCAGTCTGCTTCCTGATGCCGAGTCAATTATTGCCGATGAAGGTGCGTGGCCGATTGATGTAGCAATTCCGCGATAATCCATGTAGCCTATGGCTGTAACACCCAGATTATTAAGAGGAAGTTGAATTTCTCCGGCTGTCTGCTGAAGAGCTATAAGTCCGCTAACGGATCTGTCTACTTTGTTTGTAAGCCAATCCTTGGATGCGACTGATTCAATCTGTAAAACCTGCTCTGTGTAATACTGAATCTCCTCAGAGTCATATTCAAGTGGGTCAAACCTCTCTTTGATCTCAATATCCTCCATAACAGTTTTAGGAGATGAGCCTAGTAAGTCTTTTACTTCCAGGTCGAATGGCTTTTCGTTTGTCTTTGTGTTAACAAAAGTGAAATTATGTTCGCCTGTAGCCTCGCCCACTACATACATCGGGGCTCTCTCTCTATCGGCAACCCTTTTGGCCATGTCGATATCTTTCTCTTTCATTATCATGCCCATGCGCTCCTGAGATTCGTTGCCGATAATCTCTTTTGCAGATAGGGTAGGGTCTCCTACAGGCAGATTGTCAATGTATATATCACCTCCAGTCTCCTCTACCAATTCAGAGAGAGAGTTAAGGTGTCCCCCAGCTCCGTGATCATGCACAGAGACAATAGGATTAGTATTGCTCTCTGCCAATCCTCTTAAGGCGTTATATACCCTCTTTTGCATCTCCGGATTTGAACGCTGAACTGCGTTGAGTTCAATGCTATTTTCAAATTCTCCTGTTGCAACAGAAGAGACAGCACCACCTCCCATTCCTATTCTGTAGTTGTCACCGCCCATAACAACCACTTTGTCACCTTTTTCAGGAGAGTGTTTAAGCGCATACTCTTTTTTCGCATAACCTACACCGCCGGCCAGCATAATTACCTTATCATAACCATACTGATTCCATCCCTCTCTGTGTTCAAAGGTGAGTAGGCTTCCGCAAATTAATGCCTGACCAAATTTGTTTCCAAAGTCGCTGGCTCCGTTGGATGCTTTTGTAAGTATCTCCTGAGGAGATTGATACAGCCACTCCCTCTCCGGGGTCATCTCCCAATCTCTCCCCTCTGTTTCAAGTCTTGGATAAGAGGTCATGTATACTGCAGTCCCGGCCACAGGATAAGATCCTCTGCCGCCTGCCATTCTGTCTCTTATCTCTCCGCCTGAGCCGGTTGCTGCTCCGTTGAATGGTTCAACTGTAGTGGGGAAGTTATGAGTCTCGGCCTTAAGAGATATGACTGTCTCCTCTTCGTGAGCAATGAAAAAATCGGGTTTATCAGGCGAAGCAGGGTGGAAGAGTTTGACTTTTGGACCCTCAAGAAAGGCGCAATTGTCTTTATAAGCAGATACAATTCTGTTTGGGTTCTCTTTAGAAGTCTTTTTAATCATCTGAAATAGTGATGACTCCATCTCTACTCCGTTGATGATGAATCTTCCGTTAAATATCTTGTGCCTGCAATGCTCTGAGTTAACTTGTGAAAACCCAAATATCTCGCTGTCAGTAAGTTCTCTACCAAGTTTGAGAGAGAGCTTTTCAAGGTAATCAATCTCATCCTTATTAAGTGCAAGCCCCTCTCTATCATTATAATCAGATATATCCGCAACTTTTATGACCTCTTCAGGCTTATGGATGATTGTAAAAATCTCCTGGTCAAGCCCATGATAAACCCTTTGCAACATCTTGTCATATACAATTTCAGCTTCGTTTTCGAATGGAAAAAATTCTTCCATCCGGGTGATTCCTGAAATATTCATATTCTGAGTAATCTCCACGGCAGTTGTGCTCCATGGGGTAACCATTTCTCTTCTTGGACCTGCAAAAAGGCCTTGGACAACGTTGTTCTCAAGTAATTCAGCTTCACCGAGAAGCCATTTGAGAGTATTAAGATCGTTGCTGGTTATCTCTTTTGCTGTTGCTATTGCAACCACTGTGTTCTGATTTGTTCTGAAGAATAGAATCATGTGATAAATTGATGATAGGTGTTGAGGCCATAAAATTACTGCTTTTTACCCAATGTGTAAAAAATATGACCATTTTTGCACTAATTTTAATGTAAGTGCATGTATGGTTGATATAAATTTGTACAATAAAGAGATTGAATGGATATTCAACAAGTTTCCCTCATACCAGAGAGTGGGTAACCGTGCTTACAAACCGGGACTTGAAACTATGCAAGAGTTTGACAGAGTACTTGGTTCACCTCACAAAAAATTTATGACAATACATATTGCCGGGACAAATGGTAAGGGGTCGGTATCACATATGCTTGCGTCTGTTTTTGCTGCGTCTGGTCTCAAAACGGGTCTCTATACCTCTCCACATCTGATTGATTTCAGAGAGAGAATCAAAATAAACGGAGAGATGATATCAAAAGAGGAGGTTCTTGATTTCATATCTGCAAGAAAGGAATTCATGGTTGAAAAAGAGACATCCTTCTTTGAGATAACCACAGCAATGGCATTTGACCACTTTGCCAAAAATAATGTAGATATAGCAGTAATAGAAACAGGACTTGGCGGCAGGATTGACTCAACAAATATCATTACTCCAGAACTGAGTATTATTACTAATATCGCTATGGACCACTGTGAGTACCTTGGATATACTCTTCCGGAGATAGCTTTTGAAAAGGCAGGAATAATTAAAAATGGAGTTCCTGTAGTGGTAGGAGAAGTTTTGAACAATACAAGAGCTGTCTTTGACAAGATTTCAGTTGAGAAAGGCTCTCTACTCACGTATGCACAGGAGTCAAGGTTCAAGGATGTGATGCCTGCAGATTATGAAATTGATCTCAGGGGTGATTATCAGATTCATAATTTAAGAACAGTGTTGGCTGCTCTTAATATATTAGGGCATAATCACAGATTTTCTAAACTGTCTGGTGTACGCTGGAGTGACTCCAGTATAAGAGATGGAATTAAGAATACTGCAAAGAGTACTGGCCTTAGAGGGCGATGGGAACAACTGTCAGAAAATCCACAAATAATCTGTGATACAGGTCATAATGCTAACGGTTTGAGGATAGTTTTCTCACAGTTAAGAAAGCAGAAGTTTAACAGACTCTTCATTATTCTGGGTTTTGTGGCTGAGAAGGACCTTGAAAAGA
>CAZPRX010000183.1:0-3193 GCA_964588835.1 uncultured Muribaculaceae bacterium | reverse complement strand
CCATTTAAACCATTTTGCATAAGGGATTCTTGCTATTGAGAGGACAGCAATAAGAACGCCCGATGTGGGTGTAATCATGTTAGTAAACCCGTCTCCAAACTGAAAGGCAAGGACTGTCGCCTGTCTTGAAACACCTATTAAATCCGAGAATGGGGCCATAATAGGCATTGTGATTGCTGCTTTTGCACTGGCAGATGGTATCACAATGTTTATAAAGGTTTGAATCATATACATAACACCAAGCGCCCCACTCTTTCCGGCACCATCCATGGCTAGTGACATCTCGTGAAGTATAGTGTTAATCACCTTTCCCTCTTCAAGTATTACAATAATACCTGCTGCAAGGCCCACAACAACAGCAGCAGATAGAATATCTCTTGCACCCTCGTTAAGTTTGGAAACTATTTCATTGCCACTGTATCCGGCAGAGATTCCGCTCAATATTCCAAGTGCAAGAAACAGAGCGGAGATTTCACCAATATACCATCCGTAGCCCATAACTCCTACAACAAGGAAAATGATTGTAAAGAACAACAGATTAAGTACGAAGAAATGGACCGACTTCCTTAGTGATAAGAATCCAGAAACTGTAAACATTAATGTTAAAAATGGGATAAGGCCCGGAATATCAAATGTGCTGTTTCCAATTTTTATTGTAGTGTGATAATAAAACAGAGAAAATAGTATCAGTGAAGTTAATGTTATGATATAACTCACCCATGCAGCACGGGGAGTATGGTATTCAATATCCTTATTATCCTCTTCTGCCCTCTCTCTCCAGTACTTATCCTCTTCATAGACAGGAGATTTAAAAGGATTTTTTTTGACTTTTGCAGCATACAAGAGTACAAATGTTATAGTTATGACATTCAGCACCATCCAGCAGAAAAAACGATATTCAATTCCGGAAAAGAGCGGAAGACCTGCAATATCCTGTGCAATACCTATTGTAAAAGGGTTCAAAATTGCCCCTGCAAAACCTACGTGAGCAGCGACATAAACGAGTGAGACTCCCACTATTGAGTCGTACCCCATGGAAATCGCCAGAGGAATAAGAAGAACAGCAAAAGCTATAGTCTCCTCACTCATCCCAAAGACTGCTCCAAAAATGCTGAAAAGGAGCATTACTAGTATAAGAACAATATTATGTACCCCCACCTTTCTCAGAAATCGGTACTTCTCAAGACCTCTTGTGAATTTAAGAAAGGATTGGATTCCGGCATCTATTGCCTTCACTGAATTAACCACCCAAAAGGCCGCCCCTATAACAAGAATAAATACGATAATTCCTGCCTGCCTTGTGAACCCCTTATAAAAAGCGGTCATTATCTGCCAGCTCTGCGGTTGATTGTCAATATATCTGAATTCAAGTCTCTCTGAGTCACCTTCAGTTATTTTAACATACTCCCCTCCTGGTACAAAAAACGTAACTATCGCACTTATTACAATTAGTGCAAATATTATCACAAAAGTGTGTGGTATCTTAAGCTTTTTCCTTTCCATAGCGTAAAAATAATTCTAAATTTGTGCAAAACCATTATAAAATGATCAACTTCACAAAAAGATTCGCACTTCTGATCTCCCTAGCCCTTTTTGCCTCGGCAATAAGTCCGGCTATTGCTCAGAATAAAATGTCTCAGGCAGACCACGACCAGGTGGTCTCAAAAATCATTAAAATCGGCCAAACCGATAATAGAACAATGCACCATCTGGATGTATTAACTAACAGAATAGGTGGTCGTTTACTTGGATCTGATGCCTATGAGAATGCAACCTGGTGGGCTGCCGATTTATATAAAAAATGGGGGCTTGAGGTTGTTGTTCAGGAGGTGGGGCAACTCCCAGTGGGATTCAACAGAGGTCCCTGGTTTGGAAGAATGCTTTCTGAAAATGGGATGATTCTTCACTTTGCAACCCCGTCCTACACTTCCGGCACTAAAGGTGTTCAAAGAGGACACGTTGTTAAAGAGCCTAAGAGTAAGGCCCAATTTGAGAGAATGAAGGGAAAACTTAAAGGTGCATGGGTTTTGATTACTGGCGAAAATGAAGGATGGCCTGTAGATTACTCAGAATACGCAGACACACTCAGATCACAGATTATTCAGGAAAACAATAAAATTCAAAGATATAATGACTCTATTATGAGGATCAACAGGACAAACCCTGATAAACCTCAACTGGAGCCAAAACCATTCAAAGATGCCCCTGCCCTCTTTTACAAAGAGATGCGTGAAGCTGGAATTCTTGGTTTAATTCAGTCTTCTCAGGTACCTATCAGGGCGTTATACGATAGAAAGAACATCGAGTATATGAGCTGGGAAGAGCTACCTACATGTCCGGATATAAAACTAGATGAGCACCAATACAAAATAATCGAACAGATGGTTAACGAGCGTCGTTACTTTCAGCTTGAATTTGACATAAGAAACCACTTTAAACCAGGCCCGGTTAAATATCACAATGTACTTGGAATTATTAGAGGAACAGAGTTTCCGGATGAATATATTATGTCCGGAGGACACCTTGATGCTTTTGATGTTGCAACCGGTGGTGTCGATTGCGGAACTGGAGTTGCTCCAAATCTGGAGGCAGCCCGAATGATAATGGAGGCCGGCGGAAAACCGAGGAGGTCAATTGTATTTTGTTTGTGGGCCGGTGAAGAGTTTGGCCTGTGGGGGTCAAAACATTGGGTTGAAAGTAATAAAGATAAACTTGACAAGATATCAAACTACTTCAACAGAGATGGAGGCCCTACAATTACAAACAGCATAACCGTTCCACCTGCCATGTTCGATGCATTTAAACAGGCAACATCAAGACTCAATGAGATTAATCCTGAATTTCCTTTTACGCTGAATAAAAGAGAGGGAGAGGCAAGACCTAAACCCACAACAGCAGGTGGCAGCGACCATGCACATTTTGCGATTAACGGAGTCCCTACGATAAGTTTTGGGAACGCAGATCCTAAAGGCTACGACTTCAACTACGGTGAGATATGGCACACTGAGCGTGACACTTACAACATGTCAATACCTGAATACATGGACCACACATCCACTGTAATGGCAATTGTACTGTATAATCTTGCAAATCAAGACAAAAATCTATCACGAAAGGGATTATACAAATAATATTACAGTAATCTTACTGCATTCACAGAGTATCCGCATAACTTCCGGAGTTTTTCCTCCTC
>CAZPRX010000182.1:528-3194 GCA_964588835.1 uncultured Muribaculaceae bacterium | reverse complement strand
AGGTCACGCAAAGAGCATTTGCCTTAACTTTGGTCTTGCAAAGAAATACGGAGGAAAAACTAATCTTAGGTTTGATGACACAAATCCTACAAAAGAGGATGTTGAGTATGTAGATTCAATTAAGGAGGACGTAAAATGGCTTGGTTTTGAATGGGCTGCAGAATTTTATGCTTCAGACTATTTTGAGCAACTTTATGAGTGGGCTAAAGTTTTAATAAATAAAGGTTTTGCCTATGTAGATGATCAGACTCAGGAGCAAATAAGAGAAAACAGAGGTACCGTGACAAGTGCTGGTAAACCAAGCCCATGGAGAGAGAGAGGTGTTGAAGAGAACCTGGATCTTTTTGCCAGAATGAGAAGTGGTGAGTTCAAAGATGGAGATCGGGTTTTAAGGGCTAAAATTGACATGTCGCATAGCAATATGCTAATGAGGGATCCAATACTTTACAGAATAATTCATACACATCACCACAGAACAGGAGATAACTGGTGTATATACCCTATGTATGATTATGCACATGGCCAGAGCGACTCTATTGAGCGTATTACTCATTCCATTTGTACACTTGAGTTTGATGTTCACAGACCTTTGTATGATTGGTTTATTGATAAACTAGAGATTTTCCCTTCAAAGCAGTATGAGTTTGCAAGATTAAATCTAACTTATACAGTTATGTCCAAGAGAAAACTTCTTGAGCTGGTAAAAAGCGGATATGTTACGGGATGGGATGACCCCAGGATGCCCACTATCTGTGGTTTAAGAAGAAGAGGATACACTCCCGAGAGCATAAGAATGTTTGCAGACAAGGTAGGTGTCGCAAAAAGAGATAATATAATTGATTATTCATTACTTGAATGGTGTGTAAGAGAGGATCTTAATAAACGGTCAAACAGATACATGACTGTTATTGATCCCATTAAGCTAACAATTTCAAACTATCCTGAAAATAAAACTGAAATCTTCACTGCGCCTGTAAACCAGGAGAACGCCGGTGCCGGACTACGTGAAATTCCATTCTCAAAGGAGCTCTTCATTGAAAGAGAGGATTTTATGGAAGAGCCACCAAAAAAATATTTCAGACTAAGACCAGGTGGAGAAGTTAGGCTAAAGTACTCTTATATAATCAAATGTGAAAACATTATTAAGGACGATAATGGTAATATTATCGAGATAATATGCACTTACGATCCTGACAGCAAACCCGGGACAGGAGAATGGAGGTCGGTAAAGGGGACTATACATTGGGTATCTGTTCAGCATGCTGTAAAGTCCGAACTCAGACTATTTGACAGGCTCTTTACAGAAGCAGATATGGACTCACTTCCTGAAGGAAAGAGCTATACAGACTTTATCAACCCTGATTCACTTTTAATCAAAACAGGTTTCTCAGAGCCCGCACTTATTAATGACAAATCAAAAGTAGCAGTACAGTTTGAGAGAAACGGCTATTTTGTAAAGGACATTGATTCAACAGATAATAAGCTGATATATAATAAGACTGTAGGATTAAAATCTACCTGGACTCAATAGAAGTCAATTTAATATTTATCCTGCTGCTGTTTTAACCCGATGCTTTTTCCATAGCCCTGAGTTATAGTAAAGTATTGCACCTATACAGCCAATTGTCCATCCTGCCGGAATTGACCACCATATGCCTTGTACACCCATCTCCCCTGAAAGAATATAGGCAAGAGGGATTCTTATTATCCAGAGAGATAGAGTTGTTATGAGCATTGGAACAAATGTAGCACCCGCCCCTCTTGTTACACCATTCACAACAAACATAGTTGTAAATAGTAAATAGAATGATGTTACAATAACAAGATACTCTTTTCCAGTTTTTATGATTTCATCGTAATGAGGTGAGCCTGATTCTACAAACAGATGCATGATTTGTTCACCAAAGAGTATTACAACAACTGTAAGCGAAATTGATATAACGGTAGAGTACTTAAGCGTTGCCCATAGTCCGTTCCTGATACGGTCAAATCTGCCGGCACCCAGATTTTGTCCAACAAATGAAGATAGAGCTGCTGCAAGATTCATTGCAGGCATAGATACAAACATGTCTACTCTTCCGGCAGCAGTGTAGGCTGCTAAGGTAGCAACACCAAAAGGGGAGACTATTCCTAAAAGTGCCATGTTCCCCAGCCCTACAAGTGTTTGCTGAACACCCGACGGAAGACCGATTTTTAGAGAAAGTCTGAAATTTTCCCAATCAAATTCCCATTTTCTCCAATTAAGATTAAATTTTATAATGTTCTCTTTTCTACTGTTTAGATAGTACCACAGGGCCAGCCAGGCAAGTAGTGAAGAGATACCTGTTGCCCATGCAACACCATCTATTCCCCATTTTTTTTGCGTCTCTTTTAGTGTTTTCCGGACCCGAAGCGATAATTTCTCCATCACATTTTACTACCCATATCCAAGTCACAACTCTTTTACCTGTCGTAGTACGCTGTACGCGTTTATAAATTTCAACATCTGACATAATAAATAATATTTTTTGATTATAGTTTATAAATTAAGTTACGTCTGCAAAAGTATATTCTACCATTAGGAAATTCTCCCTTTATAAAAAACAAATTTAAATTACCATTAATTACAATCAATAATCCCTGATTATAAATTATATACCGAAAATTTAAATTCATTAAATTTTCCT
>CAZPRX010000182.1:0-518 GCA_964588835.1 uncultured Muribaculaceae bacterium | reverse complement strand
TGAGTTTCCTACTCCTCTCAAAATAGCAGCTATACCAAATAGCATAAACGAGGGCAGGGTAGTAGAGAGGATAACAATATCAAAATATCTGACAGCATCAGGCAACACCTCTTCAGGTATAGACAACATCCTAAAAAGATGCTCACTAAAAATAAAAAAGATTATTGTGAGCAGAACTGAACTGAATAAAAGAAAGATCTGAAGTGTATCAGAAGTAATTTTTACTTTATGAAAATTCTTTGCGCCAAAATATTGAGCAACAAGGACTGAGCCACCTATGGTTATACCAGCGACAAGAGCAGATAATGTAAAAAGAATGGGGAAACTAGCCCCCACTGCTGCTAAAGCCACAGAGCCGATAAACTTCCCTACAACTATACTATCAACAATATTGTAAAGCTGCTGGAAAATATTGCCAATAATCATAGGAATAGCAAAGAGAATAATCTGTTTTCCCTCTTTCCCCTGAGTAAGATCTTTCATCTTTAGAATCTCTTCTTGTAAGAGTGGCAGTATGG
>CAZPRX010000181.1:0-3227 GCA_964588835.1 uncultured Muribaculaceae bacterium | reverse complement strand
GCCGGTACCGGAGTACCCAGTACCTTCAGATTATATTTATTAAAAACATCATTTCTGTAAAGCTCAACACCGCAGTTAAGAGCTGTTTGCCCTCCAAATGCAAGAAGGATTCCTTGTGGTTGCTCTTTTTTTATAACCTCTTCAACAAAGTATGGTGTAACAGGCAGAAAATAGATTTTATCAGCAACCCCTTCAGAGGTTTGAACAGTAGCAATATTTGGATTTATTAAAACTGTCTCGATACCCTCCTCTCTTAATGCTTTTAGTGCCTGAGAACCTGAGTAATCAAACTCACCTGCCTCTCCAATCTTAAGGGCTCCTGAACCAAGAATCAAAACTTTTTTTATGTTTTTGTCAATCATTTCTAGAGAAGTTTAATAAAATCGTCAAATAGGAATTCGGTATCTGTTGGTCCGCTAGATGCTTCTGGGTGAAACTGACATGAGAAAAATGGTTTGCTTTTGTGTCTGATTCCTTCGTTGGTTCCATCATTCATGTTAACGAACAGAGGTTCCCAGTCAGACCCCAGTGTAGAGTCATCTACTGCATAGCCGTGATTTTGGGAGGTTATGAAGCACCTGTTTGTCCCAGCCATTCTTACAGGCTGGTTGTGACTTCTGTGTCCATATTTTAGTTTGAAAACCGAAGCTCCTGCAGCCTTTGAGAGGAGTTGATTCCCCATACATATTCCAAAAATTGGTTTTTCTTCAAGGAGAGCATTTTTTATGTTTTCAACAGCTTCTGTACAATGGTTTGGATCTCCAGGGCCATTAGATATAAAGAGACCGTCATATTCTAAGTCGCTAAAGTTGTAATTCCAGGGTACGCGGATAACTTCAATCCCTCTGTTTACAAAGCATCTTATTATGTTATGCTTTACTCCGCAATCAACAAGTACAACCCGCTTGTTACCGGCTCCGTATTTGTATATCTCTTTACAGCTTACAACATCAACCTGATTTTCAATACTGGGATCATTCAACTTCTCAAGATGAGTACCCTCGGGTACAATCTTGCCCAGCATTGAACCTTTCTCTCTTAATGTCTTAGTAAGCTCACGGGTATCTATACCAAAAATTCCGGGTATTTTATTGTCCCGAAGCCATTGATCAAGACTTTTTGAGGCATTCCAGTGACTATATTCTGAAGAGTAATCAGATATAATCAAACCTCTAACGTGGATTCTCTCTGATTCGTAGAAAGAGGAGAGATTATTGGTTACAGAATCTTCAGGAACGCCGTAATTTCCAACCAGCGGGTAGGTGACACAGAGTATCTGTCCGGAGTAGGAGGGGTCAGTAAGACTTTCTGGGTACCCAACCATGGCAGTAGAAAAAACGACCTCACCATCAATGGCTTGGTCGTTTCCAAATGAGTAACCGGAAAACTCTGTTCCATCCTCAAGAACGAGTGTTGCGGGCTTGTATTTGTGCATCTCTTTTTTGAAATATTTTCTTTAGTTATATATGCACAAAGTTATGTATTAAAATTCAAAAAACATTATTCAAATTACATTGCCCTGGCAAATACAGACCAAAGCTGAGCCTTCATATCTTTCCATCTCTGCATTGTGGAGAGAGCAAAATCATTTGTTCTTCTTGTAAGAAGCTCCTTAGCCTCTTTTACTTTGCCTGCTTTAATCAGATCTTCTGCCAGTTTCTCAGCAGCAGGAGCACTTCTGAACATCTCCTCTTCAAATCGGGCAATTTCTGGTTCGAGAATTCCCCTGGTCTTATCCCAGTTAATTGTTGCTATTCTGTTGGTCTCCCTGAATGCCCACAGAGCAGCGTCTTCACGATATCTGTGCTGGCCGCAAACTGAGAATGACTGAGGAAGCGAAATAGTTCCTGAATAAATTGGAATTCTGGGGCTTTGTGCCGGATTGTCAAATGAGAAATATGCAACTCCTCCTACCTCGTCAGGTAGCCAATCTCTTAGTTGAATAATGTGGGAGTAAGAACACTGAATAACTGCAATGCCTCTTATTCTCTCAGTTACACCGGGCTTTATTGTATTGAGAAGAGCTCTCATCTCATTACTCATAAAGTTTGACACAGGCTTGATAGTATCCTTATACTCGTTGCCTTTAGAGTCTCTTCTAGACACCTCTGCAACCAGGTTCTTGGTTTGATCCCACTCTGTGCCTTCGTATGTCTCTCTGTAAAAAGCCATAACATCTCTTACTGAGAGTTTTTTGTCAGGCTTAACAGAGAAAGGCAGCTCCTCTGAATCATATTTAAGATTCAAAGAAGGGGCAACTGAACTAAGTACAAAAAATTCTCTTATCGAAAATGGCTTTCTGCCGTTGTTTATTTTCCAGAATTTAAACTCCTCTTTTCCGTCCCACAGACCTAGTTTCTTGCATCTCTCTTTAATGTCAGAGCTGTACATGAAATACTCAGGATTATTAAAGTCAACAGTTGAGATTCTGGGGATGTTTGCTGAGATTCCAACATGGTCGTCAGGAATTCTTTGAGCTACCCAGATAGCTGATGGTTTACCGGCTCCAGAACCAAATGCCAAACCTCTTTTTTGTCAGCGATTGTAATACACTCTCCAGAATCACCATAACCATAGGTTTCAACCAGCTTACCTATAAGCTTTATGGCATCTCTTGCAGTACTGCATCTCTGTAGAGCAATCCTCTCAAGCTCCTCAATAAGGAACAGACCATTTTTGTTTACAAGAACATCCCTTCCAGTTATGGTTGTTTCACCTATTGCCAGTTGCTTTTCGTTAAGACAAGGGTATGCGGTGTTTAGATATGCAAAAGTCTCCTCAACAGCCGGTATTCTGCCTTTTTCCACAACATTTCTTGTGTCCCAGGGCTCTTCATTATGAAGTGTTCCCCAGTAAACAGGCTCAGTATCTCCGGGTTTAAAACTTTTTCTTGCTGTCATCTCAACCCATGTACGATAGTTTGAATCACAGGTATGTGCAGTCATTACTGATCCATCTGTACTTGCTTTTTTTCCAACCATTATGGAGGTACAGCTTTCTAAAAAGTTTTCGTCATCCGGGTTTACCGGAATCCATTGCGTCTGAGCCGCAGAAATACCTGCCAGCAGAAAGATAGCCAGCAGCGTCAGGGAAAGTTTCTTCATATTCATTGGTATTGTGGTTTGTTGTTGTATATGCAAAAATAGCATTATCTTTACCAAATCCAATACCTATATTATGTATAGATTAATTCTAGATCAGAAATATTTTCATGTATGTGAACTCTG
>CAZPRX010000180.1:0-3238 GCA_964588835.1 uncultured Muribaculaceae bacterium | reverse complement strand
CGGTCTTCCTTTTGTAAAGAGAGATCTTGATTTTGATTTTTCAATTATCTCTCTGACATCTTTTACGCCTGCGTTAACAGCAGATAATGTATAGAAGGGACGTTCCAGTTTATGAGAAATAATTTTTGCAAGAGTTGTTTTACCAACGCCGGGAGGTCCCCAAAGTATAAATGATGAGATATTTCCGCTATCAATCATTTTTCTCAAAACTGCATCTTTGCCTGCAAGGTGCTCTTGACCTACATATTCATCAAGGGTAGTAGGGCGTAATCGTTCGGCTAAAGGTGGAATTGTTGATAATTGAGACTCCTCAGGGCTATTTAACATAATATAAATTGTGTTGCTGTTATTGGTTTTCTTTATCTCGTCTATTTAATTGTCTGATAATCCTAGAAATAACACTCTCAATTGAAGCATCTGGTTCAATAATATTGTACCCTCCCCAAAAGTTCTCATCTGTGAAATCCTGAACTTTAGCTGACATTATATCTTTCGATTTTATTCTGTTTTCATTTTCAATTTTTCTCTGACGTTCTGAAATTTCTGTAGAAGCAAGTTCTGACATTATTGTATAGCTATTTTTGAACCACCTCTTATCCCATTTTGCATTGAACTTAACTTCTGTTCTTGAATAATCAAAGTGCCATATACCGTTAATCTCTTTGTAGTTTATCATGTAGGCAGCTGAAACAACATCCATTTTGAGATTAGATGGTTTTTTCCTGATAAAAAAATTGCTGGCTCTGGGATTGTCTTCCACGTTCATATTAAATTCAACTCTAGCAATAGCCATAGATTCAGATTCAATGTACGCCCTTCCCCTAAATAATATATCAGTTAAAAATGGTTTCTGATTAAATTCAATGACATAAAAGTATTTATTGTCTATTGTAACTGGTGTAACAAGTTCAAATTCATAGTATTCTTTTAGGATTAGAGGTTCAACACCTAAAAATGGATCTCTGGCAACATCAATTTCAAGAGCTGAATGCGGACCACCCTGGAACTTAACCATCAGTGTGTCAATTCTGTTTGAATCATAATTTCCTCTTGCTTTATATATTCCTAATTGATCATTTCTGAAGCTACCATATCCAGATTTGTTAATATCTAAAACAGCTTCGTTTATAGATACATAAGTATTTCCTTTTTTAATCATTTCTCTATAAAAGGCCGTAATTTGCTTAGCTTCAACGTGATAGTTCCTATCGATCCTGTTAATAGCCATTAACATAAGCTCAGAGGCATCCAGCGGCCTGATTGTTATGGGTGAAAGGTTAATTTCAGAAGGAAAAAGCGATATATTTACCTTCTGGTTGATACCCGGTTTAATTACTATTTTCTGGGTTTTGAAGCCGAGGTAAGATACAAGCAATGTGTCTGCTTTTAGAACTGATGGTACTTTTAAAACAAAGTTTCCCTCAGAGTTGGTTACATTACTTATATTTGTTGATATCAATTGAATTGAAGCGTAGCTCAGTTGTCTTTTACTTGAGGCGTCTAGCACCTTGCCCGTGACAGAGTAAAACTCCTGAGCATTCATAATATTGAAAGTAAATGTCAATATTATGATTGTAAGTCTGTAAAATGCCTTCATATTTAAAGATGTTTAAATGTTTCTTTCACGAATTTACGAAAAACCTTAATTTCGCGACATATATTAACAAACAATGAAGAAAAAAGTTAGAGAGATTTTAGAGGGAGTTGTTATTGAATCCGTTGCAGCTGAAGGGCGTTCAATTGCAAGAGTTAATGGTAAGGTTCTATTTGTTCCATTTGCAATTCCAGGTGATATAGCAGATATTGAGATTCATAGAAAGAAAAGTGGTTGGATGGAGGGTGTCATAAAAAGGATTGTCACCCCCTCTCCAGACAGAAATACCCCTTTCTGCTCTCATTACGGAACTTGTGGTGGTTGTAAGTGGCAACCCCTTCCCTACCCGCTTCAGTTGAATTACAAACAGCAGCAGGTTGAAGATCAGCTTAAACGCATTGGAGGGTTGGAACTTCCTGACATATCTCCAATTTTAGGTTCTGAAAGAACTACCAGATACAGGAATAAGCTTGAATTCACATTTTCAAATAAGAGATGGATAGAATCGCTATCTGAAGCAGAAAATCTCTCTGAAACTGAGCGATATGGTCTGGGTTTTCATATTGCCGGGATGTTTGATAAGGTAATTGATATTGAAAAATGTCACTTACAAGATGAGCCATCAAACGAAATAAGAAATTTTATTAAACAATTTGCTCTGAAAAACGGATACTCATTTTTTGATCTTAGAGAGCAGTCCGGGTTGCTTAGAACCTTGATTATAAGAACTACTTCTACAGGTGAAGTAATGGTAATTGTTGTTTTTTCATATTTTGATAAAGAGAAGATAGAGACTCTTTTAAATGCTCTAATCTCAACTTTCACTCAGATAACATCACTCAATTATATTGTTAATGGAAAGAGAAATGATACAATAAACGATCTAGAGTTTGTAAATTTCCATGGTCAGGACTGTATATATGAACAGGCATTTAAACTTTATTCTGTTGTTAGAGATTTCGCAGATTTTAAAGGGGATGAAGTTCTGTATGATCTATACACCGGAACTGGTACTATTGCTTTATTTCTCTCATCTCACGTCTCTAAAGTTGTTGGTATAGAATATGTCCCGGAGGCAATTGAGGATGCTAAAATTAACGCTTCAATCAATGATATCCATAACTCCGTTTTCTATGCAGGAGATATGAAGGATGTTTTGTCTGAGTCGTTTATTGAACAAAATGACAAGCCGGATGTCATTGTACTAGACCCTCCAAGGGCTGGAGTTCATCCTGATGTAATTAATGTTATTGTTAAGGTTAGACCATCTAAAATTGTTTACGTCAGCTGTAATCCTGCAACACAAGCAAGAGACATATCATTAATGAAAGAGTTTTATAATATTATCAAGGTACAACCAGTCGACATGTTTCCTCACACTCATCATCTTGAGAATGTAGTTCTATTAGAGTTAAAAAACTAAATGAAAGAGCTTTTTGATGTATACTATAAAAACAGAGATGATGCCAGAAGCGTTCAGATGGCTTCATATATGAGGAATCAATTTCCGTTTTTGGGAATTGGGTCAATTAAAAGAGCAGAACTAAACCGCCCTTTTTTTAGACAAATTAAATTATCAGATAATGTAAACTGGGAATTCGTTTTTGATTGTTTTAATAAGCCAGAACGGGAGTTTACATATTT
>CAZPRX010000179.1:0-3244 GCA_964588835.1 uncultured Muribaculaceae bacterium | reverse complement strand
GCAATTGCCCTTGCAATCCCCACCCTCTTTTGCATTCCGCCGCTAAGCTCGTTTGGAAAGAGATTGTTAACATTTACAAGATTGACCCTCTTGAGGCAAAAGTTAACTCTCTCAAGCTTCTCCTCTTTGCTCCAGTCGGTAAAAAAGTCCATTGGGAAACGGATATTGTCTTCCACATTTGCGAAGTCAAAGAGGGCACTGCCCTGAAAGAGCATACCTATCTCTTTTCTTATCTCCTTCCTGCCATTTTCATCCAGTTGGGTGAAGTTTACATCACCGTACCACACATTCCCTTTGTCCGGCTTATGCAGACCTACAAGAGATTTTAGTAACACAGTCTTGCCGGAACCGCTTGCCCCTATAATCAAAGAGCATTTTCCGGGATGATAGTCTATTGAGATGTTCTTTAAAACCTGATTATCACCAAAGTATTTGTCCAGTCCTTCTACTCTTATCATCTATCCAAGCATTAATTGTGTTATTACCAGGTTTGCAACCAATATCATTACAGAGCTCATCACAATTGCCTTGGTGCTGGACTTGCCCACTCCCAGCGAGCCGCCGGAGGCGTTGTAACCATAGAACGAAGAGATGCTTGTTATAACAAAGCTAAAGACAGACATCTTAATCATACTGTAGAAGATATAGTAAGCTCTGAACGCATAGTGAAGTCCGTCAACGTATTGACTCATTGTCACAATGCCGGTGAAAATTATTATCAGCGCTCCGCCTATCAGGCCAAGGGTAAAGCTGAAGAGCATCAGAAGTGGATTGAAAATAGTTGAAGCAGCTATCTTTGGTAATATCAGATAGTTTGCAGAATTTACCCCCATCATCTCCATGGCATCTATCTGCTCGCTTATGCGCATACTTCCTATTTCAGAGGATATATTTGAGCCCACCTTTCCGGCCAGAATAAGAGCAATCATGGTAGAGCAGAACTCAAGTACCAGACTCTCTCTTGCCATGTAACCCACGTACATCTTAGGAATAAAGGGGCTCTCAATGTTTGAAGCTGTCTGAATTACAATTACAGCACCTATGAACAGAGATATTACAGCCACAATGGGAATAGAGTCAATAACGAGTTTCTCTACGTCAGTAAAGAATTGTTTAAAGAATATTGAACTCTTGTCCGGTTTTGTGAAGACTCTCTTCATAAGAAGGAAGTACCTCCCCAGAAGTTCAAGCGTATTTTTCATTTAAATGTATTTGCTCGTGCAAAAATACCTAAAAAATGGTTAACCTCACCCCGGCGCTTCCATTTATTCCAAATCCCCAGAAGCCGGTAAATGTGTCAAGGGTGTGATCCCTGCCATCTTTTCCTCTTTCGATGTATTTAGTATCCAGTATATTGTTTACGGTCAGGTAAAAAACAGCCCGGCTTTTGCCTATGCGCTCTCTCAGTGAAATGGTGGCGTTGAGCAGATGATAATCGGGGATTCTGTATGAATTGCCTCTGTCATTGGGGTCTCTGCGTGTAACCGGGTCAAAATCGGCATAAAGCCTGGAATTAAACTTCCAGTCTGCAGAGAGCTCCACTTTGGGGCCGATTTTTATTATTGCCGATGCACCTATCTGTGTCTGGGGAGCGTCACCCACCGCCAGTCCGTCGCTGTAAACGTCCACTGTTCCCATAGCCAGTCCTGAATATGGATCGTAGATTATTGCCGACACATCGTTTTTCCACCTCCAGTTACCCAATGAGACAAACCCTCTTAGCTCGGCCCAACCGGCAGGGCGGTAAAGAAGTTCTGACTCCACTCCGTAATGGATTGCGTCGAGTCCCTGGACCATGTATCTGTGAGGTGTGTCGTCCATTTGTTGTTTATAGGGGTCGGAGAGAAGACTTTTGTTTTTCCATAGTACCCAGTATGCTGTAGTCTCAAATGAACCTCTGTCAAAGAGGACTCTCACTCCGGCCTCGGAGAGGATGTTTTTCTCGTTCTTTATGTTGTCTGTGATTTTGTTATTTCCCGACGAGAAAAAGATATCGGAATAGGGGACTCTGCTATATGCAGCCCCATTTATGTATAGAGATGTCTGAGGTGAAAGCCTGTACAACGCCCCCCCCTTTATGCTGTAACCCGCTGCGGCAGCAACATCACTGTGGATGTTCTGGTTATAGTTGTACCTGTCCCACCTTTTGTTTGTGCTTCCCATAAATGAGGCTCCACCTCTTAACTCCCATTTTTTATTGCTATAGGTAACCATTCCGTATGCGGTAAGATGGTTGATCAGCTTTCCGTTGTCCGTTCTTATGAGGTCGCCCTCTTTTTTTGTGGGGTCTCTTCCTGCAAGTCCGGCAAGAGATTTATGTTCGTAGTCTTCAAACCAGTATTCGCCTCCCAAAAGGTCTGTTATTCTCTCCTTCTCCCAGGTTGAGTAATACTGGTAGTGGATTCCGGCTGTGTATGCAAGGCCGTTTGCTCTCTCAATTGTTAGGTTGCTCTTAATCCCGGTTTGAGTGTGACCTGCCAGATAATCAGAGAGGATGCTGGATGAGGAGCCGTCCGGATTGACGTTTCCATCCAATACAGCCTCCCAGTCAACTTGCCCGTTTTTTGAAAACTCGATGATTCTCTTACCCTTAGACTCGGACCACCTTCCGCCTCCGTTTCCGGATGAGACGTATGCAGATGTGGCCAGTTCAATGCCGGCCATCGGTTTAAAAAAATGGTGCAGAGTAATGTATGGTTTGTGATAGAAATTCTTGCTCAGGTTAAAGGGTTCTGTGATACTCAATGATTCTCCATTTTCACGATAACCCCAGTTTTTGTTATACCTCCTGCCATATTGCTCCACCTCAGCGGCTGTAAGTCTGGCTGATCGCTGTTCGTGCTTTTCAGGGGAGCCGAGTGCTGTGAGCAGCAGGGAGTGTTTTGTGCCGATTTTTTTGCTGACATTGAGCATATATGCCCACGAACTAACGTCGGTTTGCCTCACGTATCCACTGCCAAAGGCATATGAGCCCAGCAGGGAGATGTTCCATCCGCCCTTAAGGTTTCCGCTGTTCATGTTTATGGATCCTTTACCCTGACCATAGCTGGTAAAGAAAAGGGAGGTAGTGAGTGAAGGGTCCGGAGAGGGGGATGATGTGATGATGTTTACGGTTCCGCCTACGGAGTTGTCGGACAGCATAGACCCGCCGATTCCCTTCTGTACCTGTATGGCGTATGTTGCATCGGCCAGCCCCAGCCAATTGTTCCAGAACATATTCCCGGTCACAAGTCCGGAAATGGGT
>CAZPRX010000178.1:0-3264 GCA_964588835.1 uncultured Muribaculaceae bacterium | reverse complement strand
TCAATTACCCTTACAGGGTGTTGCTGAGAGTCTATATACTCCTTTGAAACAGCCAGATAGTCATTGTAATTGTACCTAAATCCCAGGTCCTGCTGAATCTCGAAAGCACACTGTTTCCCTCTCAATACTGCCGATGTTCCCTCTCCGATTCTCACCGCATCACCCACTCCGTGGCAATGTCTGCCATATATCTCAACCCCTTTTCTAAATAGTTGGTTGTCCGGAATCAATCCGGTACAAATATTTATACAATCGATATCTTCAATAATCTTCTCAGTGCCCGGTATAGGTTTAAAATTCTCGCACTGAGCAATAATTGCACCCATCACACCTGTCCTGTCCTCATTTGGAATTGCCTCAAGAAGAATGTGAGAAGTTAGGATAGGTATGCCGAGTCTTCTTACTCGGTTAGCCTGGACAGGGAAGCCCCCCTCGCGAGGCATCGCCTCAAGAATAGCCTTTACCTCTGCTCCGGCCTGCATCGCCTGGTAAGAGGTAAGGTAGCCGATGTTTCCGGCACCCACAGTTAGTATTTTTTTACCCAGAAGAGTAAGCTCCTGGTTCATCATCCTTTGTACTACTGCTGCAGTATAGACACCCGGCAGGTCATCATTTTTGAACGCAGGCATAAATGGTACAGCACCTGTAGCAATAACAAGATGCTCAGCATCAACGTAGCTGATCTCCTGTTTTGCGATGTCTTTAATTACCAGACGTTTGCCCTCAAGGATATCCCAAACTACTGAATCCAGAATAATTCCGCTATGGTCCTCCCCGGCAAGGGTATTTGCGATGTCAAACCCTCTCATTCCGCCAAATCTCTTCTCCTTTTCGAAGAAGAAAAACTGGTGTGTCTGCATAAGAAACTGACCACCAATCTTGCTATTGTTATCAATTACAAGATTCTGAATTCCGGCTTTGTTAAGCTCCTCACGAACTGCAAGTCCTGCGGGACCTGCTCCAATAATTGCAACGGTTGTTTTTCTGATTTTTATCTCTTTTCCGTCACTCTCTACAAGAAAAGTCTCCTCTGGAAGGTAAGATTCGTCAATTCTATTTACATTTTTGACCTCATCTACCTTTGTAATACAAATACGCCTGACCTTGCCGTCAACCAGCATTTCGCAGGCGCCACATTTTCCTATTCCGCACTCCATGGTGCGCTCTCTGTTTTGAAGACTGTGCTTGTGAACTACTTTTCCGGCCTGATGCAGCGCAGCTGCTATTGTAAACCCTTTCTGACCGGTAATTTTCTGACCCTCGAAGATGAACTCTACTCTATCCTCCGCAGGGATGGGCAGGATAGGATGCTCAGTGATTTTGTACATAGTTAAGTTTAAATTTGTTCAAATTTAGCTAAAATTTGAAATCGTAATTTTAAAATTACATATTTTTTAAACTTTGTACCAAAAAGCCCTTTTTTGCTTGAGAAGTGTTATATTTTTGCAGCGAAAACCAATTAAAAATTAGAGAGATATGAAGAGAGTGATCTTTTTGGTTGCCCTACTGGCAGCAGGCTGTCAGGGCATTAATTTATCTGAAGAGGGAGAAGCCTTCCTAACACTAAGCATCTCAAAAGAGGATGTATCTACAAAAGCTTTTGTGCACCAGATACCGGACACAAATTTAATGACACTTGTGGTTCGTAAAGGAAGCGATACCCTGTATAAAGGGCGCTACGATCAAAGACCATCCAAACTTACTGTTCCTGCAGGTGAGTATACTGTTGAGCTTTTCAACTACAGATTGCGGGAGCCTGTTATGGGCGCTTCTTGCTGGGGTGATTCAAAACAAATTTTACTGGAAAAGGATAAAACTACAGCAATTTCATTAGTGTTAAGGCAGCTGAGCGGAGGTATCAGACTTGTTTTTACACAAGCATTTAAGGAGAAGTACAATTTGTACAAACCTTGTATATATAATGAGTATGGATCTGTAGACTATTATTATAATGAGCAGAGGTTTGTCTATTTAAAACCCGGAAAATTCTTTGTAAAGATAAAGTGGGGCACCGACCCCAACGACCATTTGCCCATATTTACGCATACAATCCATCCTAACGATATGATAACCTACAGTGTTAATCTATCTCCCACTGATTCTGCCAGTGTAGGAGGGGGTATTATTATAGATACCATTTCAACATGGAAAACGGATTCAGTATATCTTGACAGGATTGACGGAAGAACCGCTGAGAATGCAATTGAGTTTTCCAGATGGGAGGAGTTTGTAAGCATAAAAACGTGGTACAATGCATATATCGTGGGTACAGATGTTACTTCGGACTCAGTAAAGTTTGTTCCTCCATTTGATAAAAATAGTCATATTGCACTTGCATCGGATCCTGATGAGCGAAGAAGAGATAAGATTTTTGGAGCAAACCTGGCAGGTACCATGCAGACCCTTTACGGTCTTGCCTCAAATCCGGGTATGCTTGGCAGGAAGATTAAAATCAGAGGCACGTTTTCTAGGTCTTATCTTGGAGGCGCGGGGATGACCACTACTTACGAAATTATACCTCAATAGTTCCTCAATGCTTACGGAATAATTAAAGTCTTATAAAATAATTACTGAAATTATTTAAATTTGTTTCATGGAAAAGGCGGAAAAAAACTACTTTGCACATGAGACCACCATCATAGACGATGGATGTGAGATAGGAGAGGGTACAAAAATCTGGCACTTCTCACACATAATGGAGGGGTGTAAAATAGGCAAAAACTGCAACCTGGGACAAAATGTGGTAATATCCCCCGGTGTAATTCTCGGGAACAACGTTAAGATACAAAACAACGTATCAGTTTATACAGGAGTGACCTGCGAAGACGATGTCTTTCTGGGTCCCTCCTGTGTTTTTACAAATGTTATGAATCCAAGAAGCGCCGTCAACAGGAAACACGAATATGCACATACCCGCGTTGGCAAGGGCGCAACTATTGGCGCAAACTCTACCATAGTCTGCGGGCACGACATAGGTGAGTACGCATTCATAGGTGCAGGCGCCGTTGTCACAAAAACCGTTAAACCCTACGCCCTTATAGTAGGAAACCCCGGCATCCAGATAGGCTGGATGAGCCGAATGGGCCATCGCCTCCAGTTCGACACCTCCGGCCGCGCCCGCTGCCCGGAAAGCAGTGAACACTATATCCTCGACCACGGCCACGTCCGGCTTGAACGCACCTGATTGCAGGCAAACTCCTTCAGTCTATATCTGGCAATCTTCTGCATTCACAGAGTATCCGCATAACTTCCGGAGTTTTTCCT
>CAZPRX010000177.1:0-3290 GCA_964588835.1 uncultured Muribaculaceae bacterium | reverse complement strand
GGTATTCTTGAAAGGGGTGCAAAAACCACGTCGGACTCCTACATACTCTGGCCGGCAAGAATAGGGGCATTTTCACTGGTAATGGGCAGGCATGTAAATAATACGGATACAACCTCTCTCCCCTTTTCCTACCTGATTGAGAAGGATAATACAACTCACCTTATTCCCGGGGTAAATCTGAGAAGTGTAGGGACTATAAGGGATGCCCAAAAGTGGCCAAAAAGAGATAAAAGAAAGGCGCCCCATAATTTGGACCAGATAAACTACAATCTTCTAAGCCCGTTCACTATACAGAAGATGATGAATGGCAGAGAGTTGCTGATGGAACTAAGAAGAGTATCGGGAGAAACAACAGATTTCTATTCGTACAAGAGCGCGAAAATCAAGAACAGCTCGCTTGTGAATGGAATCAATTACTACGAAATTGCAATACACAAGTTTCTTGGGAACTCAATAATAAAAAGACTTGAGGGTTTAGAATTTAAAACCGATGAGGAGATAAGAGACAGACTAAGACCTGACACAACCATAGGTCTGGGCGAATGGGTAGACATATCGGGCCTTATTGCCCCAAGAAGCGAGATTGAAAGGCTGATGAACGGGATAGAGGATGAGAGTATCTCGAAACTAAGGGATATTAACACCTTTGTTGAAGAGCTTCACAAAAATTACTACCACTATGAGTGGAGCTGGGCATATTCAAAAATTAAAGAGTTTTATGGAATAGAACCGGAGACAATCACAGCAACTGATATAAAAGAGATTGTTATTGCCTGGCAGAAAGCAGTAGTAGGGTTAGACCGAATGGTTTATGAGGATGCCCGCAAAGAGTTCTCTCTTAATGCGATGACCGGGTTCGGGGCAGACGGTAACAGTGAAGAGAGGCAACTTGATTTTGAGCAGGTTAGAGGGGTTTTTGAGAAGAATCCATTTGTTGCAGCAGTACTGCAGCATATTGAGGATAAAACGGCTCTGGGTAACGATTTGATGGCAAGAGTTGCAAATGTTGATAAATAAAATATCTTTGTAATTAAATCAACATAACAGTTACAAAAATGAAAAAATTACTAACTCTGATTGCGACTCTAATTATCTTTTCACCCCTTTTTTCCCAGGTTGTTCCAAAAAACTACACACCACAAGAGCACCTTTATGTTAAGAAGATTATCTCCTATGATAAAATGAAGAGAGGTGGAATCGGTCTTGCCATAGGCGGCACACTAATTACCGGACTTGGCTCATTTTTACTTGTTGATTATGTCAATAAATCAATTAATGAAAATTATAACGATTTTTATAACGTCTATACAGAAGAACAATTAGAATTCCAGCGCCTGATGGGAATTGCCGCTACCTCTTTAGGAATTACAGCTCTGGGCGGAGGTATAACATTGTGGGCAATAGGCGCTTCAAAAAGCAAGAACTATACTGATAAGCTAAACTCAATATCTTTTAATCTTAGCCCCGGACACAGACAGCAGTTTTCACTGGCTTATAGGTTTTAACTATTCCAAGCTATCAAAAAAAGGAGGCTGACCAATTTGAAATATGGTCAGCCTCTTTTTTTTTAAATTGAGAATTTTACATTGATTTCAATCGCTCTCCGGCACTCTCTTTTACGGCTCTCTTCCATATTTCTGAATATCCGGGCTGAGATGGCGATGCAGGGATATTCTTTCCGTTACCGTTATCCAGGAAACATCCGTCAGGACTCTGCTTCTTTACATTTCCATCCATGAACTTAACCAAAAGATATTGATCAAGCATTACCCATTTGTCAAAAAGATCCTGAGCAGTTCTTACTGAATAATCTGTAAGGAATTCACGTGCTTTTGCAGGTGATTGCTTAAATAGTTCCATTGCTGCAGCATCAATAGCAGATGTACGCTCTAAAGCATCCAGCTCGTGCTTGTCTGCAACCTTTTTTACCTCTGGATGCACTCTGTCATAAAGCAGGTATGCAAACTGAGCAACTCTGTTAAAGATCCAGAAAGCAGACGTAGGAGAATATGTGGTCATATTTCCGTTTCCTACCCTGAAGCATTCAGGAACTCTTACTGAGCTTGAGTATATAGGAGTAAGTGCCGATGTTGCTGCGTCGTCCACACCAAACCAGAATATACCTCCCACCTCATCAGGCAGCCAACTTCTGGCCTGACCAAGAAGCCAGAATCCAGTCTGTTGTGTTGCAATAGCTCTCTCATTTGTATATCTAACTCCATCAACATCAAAGCCCATCGGCCTCCAGCGGTAAGGCAGTGCATGTCCGCCGGCTCCCACATCTTTAGTCATATCAAGAGCTGTACCTTCGTAATGGTCTCTCATTACATCTGCTACCATCTTTACTGACAATTTCTCTGCCGGTTTGATATAAAGAGGCATTCTGTTTTTTGCATTGTGACCCATTGCATAATCCTGGTAGTGAGTATACGGCTTGTCGCCAATCATACCTTTACCCATAATATTGAAAGCAGCCCAGACTCTGGCTTCGCAACCTCTCATCGCTCCAAAATCAAGCGGTGCATATGTGTCAGAAAAACTGAAGTCTTTATCTGCTCCCTTATACCAGCCCATCTCTTTTGCAAAGGAGATAACATCTGGTGCGTACAAGCAATTTTCAGGGTCATTCAAAGGGAAAGTAGTTATTCTGGCCTGATTTGCATGGGCCGATACATATCCGTCAGGAATCCTGACTGCTACCCATACTGCTCCTTTATTAAGGTTTTTAGCTCCCTCCATCTTAACCCCTTTACCTATCATCTCAAGAATCCAAACTTCATTTTTATCAGCTATTGAGAATGATTCTCCAGAAGAGTAGTAACCATAATCTTTTACAAGATCTGTCATTATTTTTATTGCTTCACGGGCAGTTTTTGCTCTCTGAAGAGTTACATATATCAGCGAACCATAATCCATTATTCCGTGAGGGTCATCAAGTTCACGACCACCAAAAGTTGTTTCAGTAATAATTACCTGGTTTTCATTCATATTCCCCACAGTGTTGTAAGTCTTCTCAACTTGAGGAATCTCTCCAAGAAACTTTCCTGTATCCCATTCATATATTTTCAGCATGGTTCCGGGAGAAAAGCTATTCCCCAGTTTGAAATAGAGTTCACCATATAACTGGTGAGAATCCGCTGAATAGGTAACCATTACCGAGCCGTCTTTAGATGCTCCTTTGGTTATCAGCAGGTTAGTACACGACTCACCTCTTCCCGGCACTAGCAAAAGAGCAGCAAGAGTAAGTACAGATAAGATTGTTTTCTTCATATTTATAAATGATTGTGTTA
>CAZPRX010000176.1:346-3301 GCA_964588835.1 uncultured Muribaculaceae bacterium | reverse complement strand
ATTTTTATCCTTTCCGTGCAAAAAATCAGCTTTTCAATAATTGATAATACTATCGTTTGCTGAATTGGAAGCGTCTGCGTGCACCAGGTTGTCCCGGTTTCTTTCTCTCAACCTCTCTAGGGTCACGAGTAAGGAAACCATTCTCTTTAAGGGCAGGGCGATAAGCCTCTTCGTCTATTTTACATAGAGCGCGGGCTATTGCAAGGCGAAGTGCCTCGGCCTGACCCTTAACTCCACCGCCATCCAGATTAACTTTGATGTCAAACTGAGACTGAGTGTTTGTTAGGACAAGCGGTTGCATTACAATGTACTGAAGAGACTCGTCTACAAAATATTGCTCCAGAGTTCTGTCATTGATTGTAATGTTACCTTTACCAGGATTAACATAAACGCGAGCAACTGCTGATTTTCGTCTTCCAAGGGCGTTAATTAATTCCATGCTCGTTTAAATTTCTTTTAAAATAATTTGTTTTGGTTGCTGTGCCTGATGAGGATGCTCCGGACCTTCGTAAACGAAAAGATTACGGAACAGCTGTGCTCCCAGACGATTTTTTGGCAGCATGCCCTTCACGGCGTGCTCAACTACAGCCAGCGGTTTGCGATCCAGCAACTCCTTAGGAGTAGCAAATCTCTGTCCGCCGGGATACCCGGTGTGACGTACGTACACCTTGTCAGTCAACTTCTTGCCAGTCAGGCGAACTTTTGTAGCATTGACAATAATTACATTGTCTCCGCAGTCCACGTGTGGCGTGTAGTTGGCTTTGTGCTTGCCGCGAAGGATTAAGGCAACCCTTGACGCAAGTCTTCCTAATACCATATCGGTTGCATCAATAACTACCCAGTTCTTAGTAACTGTAGCCTGATTTGCCGACACGGTCTTGTAGCTCAATGTGTCCACTTTGTTGATTTTTAGGTTAATATATTAATTTATGTTGCGATTCCCCCATATATAGGGGGGTGCAAAGTTATAACTATTTTTTAAAGTGACAAAATACCTATATTTTTGCGTTATGAAAATCGGAGATATTGAATTGGGAGAGAGACCCCTCTTCCTCGCCCCCATGGAAGATGTTACAGATGCATCATTCAGATATATCTGCAAAGAATTTGGGGCCGATGTCATGTATACCGAGTTCGTCTCCTCTGACGGACTCATCAGAGATGCCAGAAAATCGCTGGAAAAACTAAAAACTTTTCCTTACGAAAGGCCCATCGGGATTCAGATATACGGCCACATTCCCGAGGCCATGGTTGAGGCCGCCCAGATGGCAGAGGAGGCCGCCCCCTCCTTTATTGACATAAACTTTGGCTGTCCAGTAAATAAAATAGCAAACAGAGGCGCCGGGTCAGGCATGATGAGGTATCCGGATAAAATGCTGGATATAACAAAAAGAGTGGTTGACGCCGTTAAATTACCGGTCACAGTTAAAACACGCCTCGGCTGGGACGAAAATTCAAAAATAATTGTTGAACTTGCAGAAAGATTGCAGGATACCGGGATAAAAGCACTCACTATACACGGCCGCACAAGAGCTCAGCTATACAAGGGTGAGGCCGACTGGACCCTTATAGGCGAGGTAAAAAACAACCCCAGAATGTTCATTCCCATTATCGGCAACGGAGACATTACCACAGACGTTCAGGCAAAAGAGGCATTTGACAGGTTTGGAGTAGACGGAGTGATGATAGGCAGGGCCACATACGGCAGACCCTGGATATTCAAAGAGGTTCGTCACTTCCTGAACACCGGGGAGCACATGAATCCACTAACCGTTGAAGAGAAGGTGGAGCTGGCAAAGAGGCATCTGCTAAAGTCGGTAGAGGTAAAAGGAGACAGAGTGGGGGTCCTTGAGATGCGCAGGCACCTCTCGGCCTACTTTAAATCCCTTCCGGACTTCAAGGCTGTGCGGATGAAGCTTGTCACCGAGAACGACCACAACGAACTTATAAATATTCTTGATTACATTAAAGTAAGATACACAACAGATGAAAAATCTTCTGATTAACAGAGTCCTTCTATTTCCATATTATCTCGTTCTCAAAATCAGACACTCTCTTTACGATAGTGGAATACTCAAATCTAAAGAGTATACTATACCTATAATATGTGTAGGCAATATCACAGCCGGCGGAACCGGCAAAACCCCATATGTTGAGTATCTGGTAAAAACTATCTCCTCAAACGAGAGAGTAGCTGTACTATCCAGAGGCTACGGCCGTAAAAGCAGTGGGTGGAGAGAGATAGAGGTCTCAGATACCGCCCTCCAGGCCGGAGATGAACCATTGCAGATTAAAAGGAAGTTTTCAAATATAATTGTAGCTGTTGACGAAAACAGAAGAAGGGGGATTGAGACTCTGCTCTCATACACACCTGAAAGGAGGCCTACAGTTATAATTCTTGATGACGCATTCCAGCACAGGAGAGTGAAGCCTTCAAAAAACATTGTGCTAATTGACTCAAGCAGGCCCATTGACCAGGACTCACTTTTACCGGTGGGAAGACTCCGGGACCTCCCCGAGCAGATAAAAAGAGCAGACCTTGTTGTTGTAACCAAATGCCCGCCGGAGATGGATGCTGCCGATATGTTCCTCTGGGAGCAGAGGATGAAGCTGCCTGCCGGGACAGAAGTTCAGTTTACTACTTTAGAGTATGCCGATGCCAAGCCGATCTTTCCTGAGGCCGACAACAGATACCTATACTCAAAATTTGCAATGATGCTTACAGCAATTGCAAATCCCATTCACCTCAGGTATCATTTGTTAAGCTTCTATAAGATTGGATCCTCCCTAGAGTTTAAAGATCACCACAATTTCAGGAAAAGTGATGTCAAAAAAATTGCCGGATGGGCAAACCGTGATAAAAAAGCATTGATAATTACAACAGAAAAAGATGCCCAGAGACTATCGGCCCTCATAGGATTACCTCCGGATGTTAAGGCCAGAATGTTCTATCTT
>CAZPRX010000176.1:0-336 GCA_964588835.1 uncultured Muribaculaceae bacterium | reverse complement strand
TTGAATCTGTGGTACTGGAAAGGAAGCAGAGGGAAAATTATAAATTATAATCTGACGCATTAATATATTAATTTATTATTAACAATCCAAGCAGAAATCCTTTTTTAATCTTAAATCTATGCTTTTTTAAGAAATAATTCATACTTTTGCGTATGTGCTTTTGCAAATATTGCAATGGATATAAAACCACTAATAATTATTAACCTAAAATTCTTAAACTCATGCATGTTTCAAAGAATGGAAACCGTATTGCTTTAAAAGTGATCTCGGTTTTTGCCCTACTGCTTTTTGCAGGTTCTATGTGGGCTCAGAACATCAAGGTTACCGGTAAAGTTA
>CAZPRX010000175.1:0-3310 GCA_964588835.1 uncultured Muribaculaceae bacterium | reverse complement strand
ACTCTTCAATATTGCAGCCGCTTTTCCTCCGTTCTCTGCAGGGCCTAACAGTGGAGAGGTGTTGTCTTTACTATATGCTGCATCGCTTCCCTCATAGCCAAATATTACACCTTTGCAATCGCCACTCTTTGTCTTTGCATAGAGTCTTGATAGTCTTGGGTCTGAAAGCGCCGAGTAGTTGTCTATAGCAAATTGAGTCGGCCTGATATGGATATAGCCGTTTGTGGTTTTGTTTGAGCTGTTGCGGTAGTATGTGTTCCAGAATGGATTGAGGTTTGTTGCGTTAAAGCCCGGCTGAACCTGTGCTGTTTCTGTGAGAAATACAGAAGCTGTAGTAGTGACTGATGGAGCAGTTAGGATTTTTGATATCTCGCTCTGAATGTAACTGCTGCTGTTTACCTCACTCCCTCTCATAAGTGCTCTGAGTTTAATTGTGTTTGCAAATTTTATCCATTTAGAGAGGTCGCCGTTAAAGAGAATATCATCCTTGCCCGGACGCTTTTCTGAGGGGAGGGGGCTCCTGCCAAGGAGCTCAACTGCAGTTGAGAGCATATCTATGGATGATTTGTAAACATCGGCTCCGTTATCGTAAACCGGTCTGGGGTAGTTTTGACCCTGCAGTGCCTGAGTAAAAGGGATGTCTCCGTATGTGTCCACAAGTCTCATATAGTGCCACGCCTGCATCACCACAGCTATGGCTTTGTATGCAGGAGCCCCCTCCCCCTCTGAGTCAACTTTAAGTAATTCGTAGTAGTTTAGATAAATGTAAGCGTTCTCCCAGATGGGAATCCCGTCTCGTTTTGCCATTATGGCCGGGCCGTTATAGAGCTGCTCTTTTTTGTATGTATTACTTCCTTCTGTTGATGTTCCCCAGTATCCTCCCCAGAATGAGCCAAGCTGGTTGAGCTGTGTTACCTCCTGAAGTGCTGTGTGGTATAGTGCAGCAGGAAGCCGCTGTTCTACTGTGATATACTCCTCAACAGGGTTGTTTGGGTCCTTGTTTACATCAAGGTATTTTTCACAAGAGGCTGAAAAGAGGGCTATTACGATTATAGCAAAATATGATATATTGATTTTCATTTTCGTCAATTTCTATTTCTGTTAGAAAACTATGTTTGCAGTAAATCCCACTGTTCTGTATGGAGGGACCTGACGCCAGCTGTAGTATCCGGCTGTGTTGTTGTAGAGGTACTCCGGATCGCCAAAATCATTGTCTTTATGGCGAATGATGAAGAGGTTTGTTGCCTCTGCTCCTATTGTCACCTCTTTGAATATCTTCAACTTAGCAATTGCAGATTTGGGAAGTGTGTATTTAACTGAGAGGGTCCTCATCTTGAAGTAGTCTCCCGGAGCTGCATAGTTTACAGAGTAACCGGCTACATATTTATTCCAGTAGGCCGAGTTTCCGCTTCCTTTGGCAACGACGGATGTGTTTGGCTGGTAGGTAACCGACCCGTCCGGGTTGCTTATTCCTATGACCGAATTTGGAATTACAAACTCTTCGCGTCCATATTTTGTGGTCATCGGGTGAGTTCCAGATTGAATCATAGCATTGGCTACCTCGGAATACATCCATCCACCCAGGCGGCAGTCAAAGTCGGCATAAATGGAGAACCCTTTGTAACTGATGGTTGTCTGGAAGCCCATCTGATGTGGTGGTACCATTGTCCCCTTATAGGTGGGTTCTGTTGAGGCCGATGGTAAACCGGTCATGGCATCCACAATGACTCTTCCCTGCGGATCTCTTTTATAATCAGTTACCTTCAGGCTTGGATATGGCATCCCCTTTATGGCGTACGACTGGCGGAAAATATTGTACTCTTCTGCATCTCCGCTTCCGTAGAGGTCTTTAACAACGTTATTTATGTAGGTGTAATTAAATGAAGCATTAACTCTGAAATCTCTATTTCTCACTATGTCTCCGTCTATTGCCAGCTCTATAATTCTGTTTTCAAGTTCTCCCAGATTTACAACTGAGGTTGCATAGCCGGTTGCTGCTGAGCTGGTTGATGCAAAAATTTGCCCCTGGGAATTTGAGTATACAAAAGCGAGTTCTGCATTAAGCCTTCTGCCCAGAAGGCTCCATTGTGTGCCCACCTCAAATGAGCGAACAAATTCAGGGCTGATATAGGGATTTGGATTTTTTGATGATGGTACAAATCCGGTAAGATCTCCGTATGGGAAACCTCCGGTCTGTGAGTAGGTAAGGTTGAGTGAATATGGTGATAGGTTTACGTTTCCTGTCTTGTTGTAGGAGGCGTAAAATTTTAGGTAGTCCGTGACAGTATTTTGCCTTATTGCAGGAAAGGCATCGGTAAGGATAAATGATGCGCTTACTCCCGGGTAGAAGTAGCTGCTGTTGTCCGGATGGAGCAGCGAGGTGTTGTCTCTTCTGCCAGTTAGGGTGAGGAATAGATAGCCCGAATAGCCTGCTGTCACCTCGGCATAGATGGAGTATTGGCGTTCATTGAGGATGGCCGACCCGCCTGTTAGGTTTCCGGATCTGCTTCCCTGATTGAAGAGGTCTGGGAAGAGTAGGTTTGAAGCGGCAACATCAGTGGTCTTTGTCATCTCCTCTCTGAAGTTATGCCCGGCGATGGCATTGAGTTTGAATTTTCCGAACTCTTTCTCTGCGGAAAGAATAAAGTCCCCATTGAGTCTGCGAAAGTTCGAGGTGCCGTCCTTTACACTTCCCTGCTGGCTCGCCCCTGCCCTTTCAGATTCAAACTTCTCAACTGTGCTTCTTGTTTGCACCCAATTGCTGTATAGTCCGAGTCTGTACATCGCTTTCAGCCAGCTGGCAATGGGGTATTCAGCCTCTACTTTTCCATTGACAACCTGCTGGATGGATTCGTTTCTGTATGTATCAATAAGGAAATATGGGTTTTTAACAACGGTTGTAAAGAAGTTGTCTGGGTTTCCCATCGAGTCAGTATCCCTCCAGTTAACCATCTCCTCAATAGGGAAACTGGCCGGCATCTTGTACATTGATACCCAAGGCCCATCCGGAGTTGTATTTGTTTTTATATGTGAGTAGCTGATTGCAGAACTTACATTCAGTTTGCCGAATCTCTGCTGAGTATTTAGCCTTGCTCCGTTTCTGGAACTTCTGTCTTTAGGTATAATACCTTTAATTGTAACATTTTGCAGAGAGAGATAGTATCGGTCATCTCCTCTCTCTTTTGAGAATGAGAGGTCGTTCTGAATATTCATTCCGGTTGTAAAGAGCTCTCTTCTTACATCCCTCTTTCTTGGTGAGTAGTCAGACGTTCCATCAAATGCAGGCCCCCAGGACTGATACTCTGAGGGG
>CAZPRX010000174.1:0-3314 GCA_964588835.1 uncultured Muribaculaceae bacterium | reverse complement strand
AGAATTCTTATTGCAGAAGATGAAAGAGAATTTGGGCAGATTATGTACCAGTTCCTTACTTTCAACGGATATGATGTCAGATATACAGATAATGGTCAGTCTGCATACGAACAGTTCATGAATTTTAAGCCGGAGCTTATGCTGTTTGATGTAAACATGCCTGAAATTGACGGATTCAATCTGGCAAAGGTTATAAGAATGACCAGTAATGTTCAGATTATATTTATAACATCGCTTTCAGATGAAGAGAGTGTTGTAAAAGGTTTAGGTTTGGGTAATTGTGATTATCTTCGCAAGCCGTTTGGGCTTAAAGAGCTTCAGCTTAGAATTGTAAGAGCCTTTCAATTAATTGATGCAGTGGGAGGTCCGCCTCAGGTGGAGAGTGAGTACTACTTCCCTGATAAGTGTTGTATTAAGAAAGGGGAGAGGTTGATTACATTAACTAAGAACGAGAACAAACTGTTAAAGGTTCTTTTTGATAACGAGAATAAAATCTGCCCTGTTGATGAAATAATTATAAAAATCTGGGGAGATCATAATATTGACAATATGAATAATCTGGATGTCCTTCTTCATAAAACCAGAAAAAAACTTGAAGGGACACCACTCTCAATTGAAAACATCAGAGGTATTGGTTATTCAATTGTTACTTTAAAATAGAAAGGGATGAAGGCAAGATTCGGGGTTCTTCTTACTTCTTTTATGACTGCAATTATACTTGTAGCGGGGTCATGTGAGAAGATTGGAATAGGAAATAAGTATGATAAGGTTGTATTGCTCTATCTGGCTGCTAACAACAACCTGAGCAGTTATGCTCTTGATAATATGGTTGCTTTGAAAGAGGGATTTTTACCTTCGGTTAATGATGAAAGCATCTTACTCGTTTATAAACATATAAGTGGCCATAAACCTGAATTGGTAAGGCTTTTCAAAGACCAGAACGGAGTTCCGGTAGAGGATTTGGTTGCTGTGTATGAAGATCATAATTCTGCCTCTCCGGAGGTATTGAAGGGTGTTCTGAATAAAATGAAGGCAATCTTCCCTGCGGATGAGTTTGGCCTAATTTTGTGGTCTCACGCTACCGGATGGCTTCCGGAGGGGGTTTATGGAACATCAAAGGCTCCCGGTGCTCCTTTTACAGATCCTTATGCATCTATAGTTAAATCATTTGGAGAGGATAGAGGAGAGGAGATGGAGATTTCTGAACTTAAACTTGCAATACCATACAAGCTGGACTTTATAATATTTGATTGCTGCTTTATGGGTGGTATTGAGGTGGCATACGAACTCAGAAATAGTGCTGAATATATTATGGCAGCTCCCACTGAAATACTTGCAACAGGATTTCCTTACAATAAGGTAATAAGGCCTCTGTTTGAATATAAATCTGATCTGGAGGAGGTAGCAAATATATACTATCAGCACTACGCACCTCTTGATCCCGCAAACTCTACAGTTTATAACTCTGCTACTATTGCACTTTATGATACCGATGAGCTTGACGAGCTAGCAGATATCTGCGGAGTTATCTTTTCAGGTAACAGAGCAAAAATGGCTGAGTTAAACCGATATTCAGTTCAGCCGTACTACAGGTTTTCTCAAGACTATTTCTTTGATCTGGATCACTATATCTCCAAAATTGCCACTCCGACACAACTTATAAGCTTCAGAGATGCGCTCGATGATGTCATTGTTGTTAAGTGGACTACTGACAAGTTTCTTGATATTCCTATTGACCACTACTCAGGGATCTCAGTTTATATTCCTGATATTCCCGCCGGTGTGCTTGAAAATTCCTATAAGACACTTGAATGGAATCAAAGAACAAAATTGGTTAATTGATATTTTTAGTTAACTTTGCGCTCCCAAAATTGCCCCCATAACTTTAAAAAGTTTAAGCTTTTTGGTGCGATGGGATCCGAATATCGGATTGAGTAACACATTTTAAATTATTTTTATGAAAACAATTCAATTATCAGGCCTTCCAAGAAAGGTGTCAAACAAACAAGCTGTAAAGACTCTCAGAAGAGAGGAGCGCGTTCCTTGCGTACTTTACGGAGAGAACATCAAAGAGAACATTCTGTTTTCAATTGACAAGAAAGAGCTGGGACAAATCATTTACACTCCTAATGCTTACATTATTGAACTTAACATTGAGGGTAAAACATATCTTGCTACTTTCCACAGTTCACAATATCATCCTGTAACTGACGAGCCGCTTCACGTTGACTTCTTAAGTATAGCAGAAGGTAAGCCTGTTACAATTCAAGTGCCTATTCTTCTTAAAGGTAATTCAGACGGAGTTAAACAAGGTGGTAAATTGATGCAATCTACCCGTAAAGTAAAAGTTTCAGCTACACTTGATAAGCTTCCTGATACTATTGATGTAGATATTACTAATCTTAAACTCGGAAAAACAATTGTTGCCGGTGAACTATCTTATGAAGGTATCCAGATATTGACTCCTAAGAGTACAATTATTTGTGCCGTTAAGATGACACGTGCTGCAATAGGTGCTGCTGCCGCTGCTGCTGCCGCTTCCAAGTAATAAACTAATACGGGAATGAGTTTTCTTATAGTCGGTCTTGGAAATATCGGCATTGAATACGCAGACACCCGTCATAATATAGGTTTCAACGTGTTGGATGTCCTTGCCGGGGCGTCCAACATCTCTTTTGAGAGTAAGAGGCTTGGGTCTGTTGCCGAATATCGTTATAAAGGGAAGAGTTTTATTCTTCTAAAGCCGTCTACTTATATGAACTTAAGTGGAAAGGCGGTTAATTACTGGATGCAGGCTGAAAAAATTCCCGTAGAAAATTTATTGGTGATTGTTGATGATCTTGCTCTCCCCCTTGGTACTATCAGAATGAGAAAACAGGGTAGTGATGGTGGACATAACGGGCTTAAAGATATTGCAGCAACACTCGGTCATACAAATTATGCAAGACTTAGGGTAGGGATAGGTGATAATTTTGGCAACGGTGGGCAGATAGATTATGTACTTGGTAAATGGAGTGCGAGGGAGAGACTTGAGCTTCCCGGCGTTTGCGACAGAGCGGCCGATGCTATAAGGTCATTCGGCCTTATTGGAATTGAGCGCACAATGAATTTCTACAATACTAAATAGCCATCTTCATGAGCAGAATGGACAAATTCCTGTGGTCAATAAGGATTTTTAAGACCAGATCTGAGGCTGCCGATGCTTGTAAAAGCGGCAGAGTAAAGGCTAACGGTACAGAGGCCAAATCCTCCAGGGAGGTAAAGAGTGGAGATGAAATATCGGTAAGAAAAGGAGTAGTAACGTACTCTCTTAA
>CAZPRX010000173.1:0-3322 GCA_964588835.1 uncultured Muribaculaceae bacterium | reverse complement strand
GCAGCCAGATCCCTGTCGTGGGTAACAATAATAATGGTTTGACCATATTTCTCTCTCAATTCAAAGAAGAGACCATGAATATCCCTCTTTGTCTCAGTATCCAGGTTCCCTGAAGGCTCATCAGCAAGAATTACCGATGGGTTATTCATTAACGCCCGGGCTATCGCAACTCTCTGCTGCTCTCCTCCACTAAGCTCAGATGGTTTATGCGAAAGTCTTCCTCCCAGTCCAAGAGACCTAAGTAACTCCGCTGCCCTCTGGTTTGCTTTTGAAGAACTCTCCTTTCCAATGAGAGCCGGAATTGCGACATTCTCCTGAGCTGTAAACTCAGGTAACAAATGGTGAAACTGAAAAACAAAACCTATCTTTTTGTTTCTGAAATCTGCCAAAGCATTTGATCCCAGAGAAAACAGGTCCGTACCATCAATCAAAACCCTTCCTGTATCTGGTCTTGACAGAGTACCAAGAATTTGGAGCAAGCTGGACTTTCCAGCCCCGCTTGCTCCAACAATACTTACTACCTCAGCCTCCTTTGCCTTGAAATCAATTCCCTTAAGCACAAGAAGGCTTCCGTATGACTTTCTTATATCGGTTGCCTCAATCATCAGGCCCTATTCATCCTTATCATTTGATTCGTACTCCTTAAGCAACTTATCCTGAACCTCTGCAGGAACCTGCTGGTAATCTGCATAAGTCATTGTAAAGGTTGCTCTGCCTGAAGTAAGCGAACTGAGTGTTGTAGAGTACTTATTAAGCTCTGCGAGTGGAACTCTGGCTCTAAGAATCTCAAATCCCTTATCGCTGCTCATTCCCTCAATCATTGCCCTGCGGTTCTGAAGGTCACTCATTACATCACCCATATACTCACTAGGAACAAGAACTTCTATATTATAGATAGGCTCCATAATCTTAGGACCGGCTTTCTTAAAGGCCTCCTTGAAAGCATTTCTTCCGGCCAGTTTGAATGATATTTCATTTGAATCAACAGGGTGCATCTTACCATCATAAACAAACACTCTGATGTCGCGTGCATAAGAACCGGTAAGCGGGCCCTCCTCCATCTTCTCAAGAACTCCCTTAAGAATTGCAGGCATAAACCTTGCATCAATAGCACCTCCTACAATACAGTTGTAATATTCAAGCTTTCCGCCCCAATCCATCTTGTACTCCTCTTTTCCTTTAATGTTAAGCACAAGTTCTTTGCCCTCAATTTTAAACTTATTATTAGGAGCAACGCCCTCAACAACAGGCTCAATAAGCAAGTGAACCTCACCAAACTGACCGGCACCACCGGACTGTTTTCTGTGACGGTAATCTGCAAGGGCAACCTTTGTAATAGTCTCCCTGTAAGGAATCTTTGGAGGGAAAAGATCAATCTCCAGTTTATGGGTATTTGTCAAATGCCATTTTAGGATATTGATATGGTGCTCACCCTGTCCGCTGAGGATAGTTTGTTTCAGCTCCTTAGAGTACTCAATCTTAATTGTAGGGTCCTCTGCATGGGCACGGTTAAGAATCTCACCAAGTTTCTCCTCATCCTTCTCAACCTTAGCCTTGATAGCTGTGCGGAATTTTGAAGGAGGGAAAACAATAGGTTCAAAAACCCACTCCTTGTTTCCTCCGTTAAGAGTCTGATTTGTCTTTACCGATTTTAGTTTAACAGTACATCCTATATCACCGGCTACCATCTCTGTTACCTTCTCCTTTTTCTTACCGGCTACAGCATACATTACTGCAAGACGCTCCTTTGATCCGTTTTCAGGATTTGTAAGGTCCATCCCTTCAGTAATTTTACCTGACATTACACGGAAGAATGAGACATCACCAAGGTGCTGCTCAACAGATGTTTTATATATAAAGATTGATGGCTGCCCCGATGCATCGCATGGAACAGTTGTACCATCTTTTAGTTTCTGAACCATTTTATCAGGAGCAGGAGCGGCGTTTATTACAAACTCCATAAGTCTCTTTACTCCTATGTCTTTCTTACCTGACAGGCAGAACAGAGGCATAATCTCGGCCTTTGCAATACCTATACGAAGACCTGCACGAATCTCCTCCTCTGTAAGCTGACCCTTATCAAAGAACAGCTCCATAAGAGCCTCGTCATTCTCAGCAGCCATCTCAGCAACTATCTGGTGATATTCTGCTGCCTGATCTGCCTGGTCTGCAGGAATCTCATGCTCTTCACGTGTGCCATTGTCATCTTTGAAAACGTACATCTTCATTTTAAGAACATCAATAAAGCTGTTGAATCCTGCACCTGTTTCAACAGGATACTGAATAAGAACCACTTTTTTCCCAAAAGTTTGTTTAACAGACTCTAGTGTTCCTTCCCAATTTGCCTTTTCGTGATCAAGCTGGTTAATCGCAAGAATAAGTGGTTTTTTGCACTTCTCTGCCTGACGGGCAAAGATTTCAGTACCCACCTCAACTCCTTGCTGAGCATTTACTATCATAACACCTGCGTCTGCAACCCTGAAAGCAGAGATAACCCCTCCTATGAAGTCATCTGAGCCCGGAGTATCAATAATATTGAGCTTATGATCCATAAACTCAGTGTAAAGAAGTGTGGGATAGATGGAACGCTGGTAGAGCTGTTCTATTTCCGTATTATCACTCACAGTAGTTTTTGCCTCAACAGTTCCTCTGCGGTCAATAACTTTTCCTTCAAACATCATTGTCTCTGCCAGGGTTGTCTTTCCCGACTTCGTGCCTCCAAGCAGGACGATGTTGCGAATATTCTGAGTAGGGTATGTTTTCATACTTTTTACTTGGTTATGTGTTATTTGTTAATTTTAAAGTGCAAAGATTCAAATTTAACAAATATTTTTCAGATATATTTACAAAAAAAACAACTTGCTGCTACCATATCATAAAGAGGGCGTTGCCGAGGCCGGATGCGACGAAGCAGGGAGAGGAGCCCTTGCAGGCCCTGTCTATGCCTCGGCAGTTATTTTGCCCCCCGGTTTCTTCCATCCGCTCCTCAACGACTCAAAGCAACTTAAGGAGAAAGAGAGAGATATTCTTAGAGAGATAATCGAACGAGAGGCTATCGACTGGGCTGTTGCGTGGGCAACTCCGGGAGAGATAGACAAAATAAACATTCTTAAAGCATCAATCCTTTCAATGCACAGAGCCCTTGACAAACTCAAGATAAGGCCTGAAGAGATAATTGTTGATGGAAACAGATTTACTCCCTATAAAGATATTCCTCATACATGTTTTGTAAAAGGAGATGGAAGATTTGCCTCAATAGCTGCAGCTTCTGTTCTGGCAAAGACCCACAGAGATGAGTACATGAGGACAATAGATAAAGAGT
>CAZPRX010000172.1:0-3336 GCA_964588835.1 uncultured Muribaculaceae bacterium | reverse complement strand
TTAAAGCTCTTTTTGACGAGAACAATCTTGCTATATCATTCTCAGTAATTAGTTCATCAGATTCAAATATCCTATCTACCTCAAACATTGTTTTAACCCAGGCAACACCATCAAACAACATAGCCTGCCTGAAGCCCTCCTGCTCTGTCTCATTTTTTAAAGATTTTAGAGCGGAGATGGCTCCTCCTCTGATTTGATCCAGCTGAAATCTAGCTCCACCCTTTAATGCGCTATTGTAGTTTTTTATTGCAATTCTGTCCTGATGCGCTATTCGCAGGGCCTTCTCAGGATATTCTGAAATAAAAGAGGTAAAAGTATCATATGACATAATAACGACACCCTCTGCCTCTAGTGTTTTTTTATCCTGAGGTTTTAATGAAGGGATATTAATAAAGAGGAATATTTTTTCACATGATACTGCGGCATATGCTAGAGGAAGCGGATTGTATGGTATATCTGTTCCTCTGATGTTGCAAAGCCAGGCAATATCGTCACAGTTTGATATCAGATATAGGAATGGAGGTTCTACTCCAAGTAATGATACAAGCCTTTTGTGTTTTGAAGATGTGCTTTCACCAGAGAACTCTGTTGACAGGGGCTCTATGGGGTTGAAGAAAATTGCAGGCCTCTCTTTCCAGACAGAGTAAAAGGGGTCATTGCAAAGCTGAATATTGAGGCTGTTTAGAGAAAGTTTTAGTGAATTATATTCAGATAAAGAGAAGAGTGAAGAGTCTATACCTACACTTTGATTGCTCTCCAGTCTCTCCAGAATCCACTGCTCCATACTCTCTGTTCCCTCAGTTTTTAGCTTCTTCAACTCTATACCACTCCCAAAAAGTTGCCTGTGAGCCTGTATAAAATATCTGGAGTCTGTCCACAGAGCTGCCTCTTTTGCAGTAATTGCAAGCGTGCCTGCAGTTCCGGTAAATCCGGACAACCAGGCTCTTGTATTGAAATGTTCTTGAATATACTCTCCAAAATGAGGGTCGTTTGATGGTACAATGAACGCAGATATAGCCATCTCCTTCATGTACTCTCTCATTAGGTTCAATTTTAAGTTTTCCATGGCAAAATTTAATATTACACCCTTTACTTTTACAAATATATTGACTATTTTTGTTAGTACTCAACATTAATATAAACAATTATGGAAAAGAGCATTAAAGGAACAAGAACCGAACAGAATCTACTCAAAGCTTTTGCCGGAGAATCTCAGGCCAGAAGCCGTTACGTATACTTTGCAAGCATTGCTAAAAAAGAGGGATTTGAGCAAATCGCTGCGGTATTTACAGAAACAGCAGAGCAGGAAAAAGAGCATGCAAAGAGGTTCTTTAAATTTCTTGAAGGTGGTATGGTGGAGATAACTGCGTCATATCCTGCCGGAATAATAAGTAGCACTAAAGAGAACCTGGAGGCAGCTGCAGCAGGAGAAAATGAGGAATGGACAGAGTTATACCCTGCTTTTGCAGAGATTGCTCTTGAGGAGGGGTTCCCTAAAGTTGCAAGTGCATTCAAAATGATAGCTAAAGTAGAAGCAGAACATGAGGCCAGATATAGAACTCTTCTGGCAAGAGTGGAGGCGGATAAGGTTTTTGAAAGAGATGAGGAGATTGAATGGCAGTGCCGTAACTGCGGTTATGTTCACAAAGGGAAAAAAGCTTTGGAGAACTGTCCTGCCTGCAACCACCCTAAGGCACACTTTGAACCAAAGAAAAATAATTATTAGTAGTTGAAAATAAGCCTATATTTGCAGATTATTTTTTATCATGGAGAAATCTGCAATAAATAGAGCTGTCAACTCAGTAAAAGAGATCTTGCCAAAGACACTGAAAACGTGTCTTTGGCTTGTTCGTATAACAGTACTTGTTACCCTTGGTGTCCTGTTTCTTGAATACTTCAACATACTACCGTATATTTCTGATTTTTTAAGTCCGGTATTCAATCTTATGGGGCTTCCCGGAGAGGCTGCCCTTGCATATGTATCGGGCTATTTTGTGAACGTGTATTCTGCAATTGCTGTAATGGCAACGCTGAATCTTGATATCAGAACGGTTACAATTTTAGCAGCTATGATTTTAGCATCTCACAACATGATTACTGAGACTGCTGTTCAGAAAAAAACGGGATCATCTGCTTTCAGAATGGTAATAATAAGAACCATCTCTTCTCTGATAATCGGCTATGTTCTTAACCTTTTGATACCGGGCGGAGGCAAGATGGCGGTTATTGAGGCCGGACCAACAGATCTTACACTTATTGAGATGCTGGAAATTTGGTTTTTCAAGACTTTGAAGCTTGTAGTAATGATGACTGTTCTGATTTTTACCCTCTCAATTATTCAAAGACTTCTTTCTGAATTTGGTGTAATCAGATGGCTGTCAAAATTTATGCGGCCGGTAATGGCATTCTTTGGACTGCCTGCCAAGACCTCATTTTTGTGGATAGTAGCGAATACCCTCGGCCTTGCATATGGAGCTGCTGTAATGATAGATGAAAGCGAGTCTGGGAAGATTACAAAGCAGGATATCGATCTTTTAAATCATCATATTAGTATTTCTCACAGCAATCTTGAGGATGTATTTCTGGTCGCGTCAGTGGGGGCTTCGATTCCATGGCTTCTTGCCTCAAGGTGGGCTATGTCTTTTCTGCTGGTTTGGGAGCTGAGACTTGAAATGGCTATCAGAAAAAAAATTGTACCTTTGCGGGTTGAGAATAATTAATTTAAAAGTAATAATGAGTGCAGAAAAAATAAAGTGTCTAATCATCGGCAGCGGGCCAGCAGGCTATACTGCCGCTATCTATGCTTCCAGAGCTAATATTGCTCCTGTTTTGTACGAAGGTATTCAACCTGGTGGCCAGTTGACAACTACTACTGAGATTGATAATTTTCCTGGTTACCCTAAGGGTATTACAGGAAATGAGATGATGGAGGACTTGAAGAATCAGGCGATGAGATTTGGTACAGATGTAAGATTTGGATCTGTTACCTCTGTTGATTTGTCTGAGAGACCATTCAAGGTTAGAATTGATGAGGAAAAGGATATTCTTGCTGAAACTATAATTATATCAACTGGTGCAACTGCAAAATATCTGGGGCTGGAGAGTGAGGAGAAGTACAAGGGGCAGGGTATATCTGCCTGTGCAACTTGTGATGGGTTTTTCTATAAGGGTAAAGATGTTGCTGTAGTAGGTGGTGGAGACACTGCTTGTGAGGAGGCTTCATATCTTGCCGGCCTGTGTAACAAGGTTTACATGATAGTAAGAAGAGATGAGTTAAGAGCATCAAAACCGATGCAGGAGAGGGTTAAAAACACTCCAAACATTGAAATTTTGTGG
>CAZPRX010000171.1:0-3336 GCA_964588835.1 uncultured Muribaculaceae bacterium | reverse complement strand
AATCCCCTATTTTTCCTGAAAACACCCCCACAGTCGTGGGTGGGACTAACCTCTATCTTATTGATTATCTACACATCCCAAAATATAAATCTAACACAATTATCACTTCATTTTTTGCAATCACCACTAATTTAGCCCTATGGAGGTTCGTCCCACCCACGCCTGTAATGTCCCATCCAACAAGGCAACCCACTCATATTAACGAATTTAAATTATTATAAAAATATGATTCCGCACAATGGTTTTTATTACCTTTGGTATACAACCAATTAAATCCCTCTCTCATGAAAACATTATCTCTTTTAGTACTTTTCACTCTCTCCTCACTAATAACATTCGCTCAGTTAAAATCAGACTCAAAGGTATTTCTGACATTTGAACAGACCCAAAACGAAGTAAATGTAGACGGAGAAAACGCAATAGCCATGCTAAAAGACTACTTAGCTGGAAAAACATCCCTTGTAATTACAGAATCAAAAGAATCTGCAGATTTCACATTTCAACTTAGAGTAATTGAAAAGAAAATTGGTAACAGAAGAGGAAAATTAGATATCATTGATAACCACTCTTCAGCACCAATTTTTGAATCAAAATGGGTTACAGGAACATCAAATGCCTTCTATGGGTATTCCGGCTCAAGACATGCCATCGGACTACTTGTAAAGGATCAACTTATCAAAGCTTTTCCTAATACTGCAAAATAGTTATGTCTGCCATATACATCCTCCTCATCATAATTTCCACATTCGTTCTCACCAAAAGAATTAAGCGCATAGTCTACGACATAAAAATCAAGAACAACGACAAACTAAAAGTTGACATCCTCTTTCTAATCCTCACCATCCTCATGATTTGCATCCTGATTTATCTCACAGAACTCAAATAAATTAAAACACTTTTCTAACTTTGCCCCCCCCAATTCATGAGAATATGAAAAAGAAGAAATTAACAATCACTGAGGCCGACTTCCTCCTTGCCAACCGCAGAGCCTCCAGAGAGGAAGAGATTGAGGCCCACGGACACCCCGTCCGATCACGAACAATGGTTCACAAGTCCAAAAAGGTTTACAACCGCAACTTAATTAAAAGAGCTGCCATCAAAAGAGATGACAGCTCTTATTTTTTCATGAATATCTAAAGTACAACTTTATTTTAACATGATTATCTAAAGTATAACTTTATATTTTCACAAAAATCCGCAAGCACTCTCTTGGCTAAAATAAAGTTTTCATATCTTTGAGATATCACCTGAATTAACCCTCACTATATGAAAAAGGCAGCCTTAATAATCATCAGTTTAATTGCAATAGTTATTGTAATTTACCTTCTAACCCCAACCACCTTTTATCAACTCCTGAAAATCAGCCCATCTTCCAAATTATTAGACATCTCCTACACAACCGATGCCCCCGATTCGCTTTACCAATTTCAATATACAGACACTATAGGCAACGATTACCTTAAGGAGCTAAGGACCAGCTATAACCTGGAGCAACTAACAGCCGGCGAAACCGATGAATTTGCAAAAATCAAGACAATCTTAGAGTGGACCAGCAAACAGTGGGAGCATAACGGCAGCAACACCCCTTCAAAACATGATGCATTAACCATTCTCACCGAAGCCGGGCAAGGAAAAAAATTCAGGTGCGTAGAATATGGAATTGTCGCAACAGCAGCCCATAACAGCATTGGAATTCCCGCAAGAACACTCGGACTCAAAACCAGAGATGTTGAGAAAGTCATGCGCGGCGCAGGACACGTTGTTACAGAGGTATATTCAAACCAGTTTGGAAAATGGATTTATATAGATCCTCAGTTCAATATAATACCAACACTTAACGGAACCCCTCTCACCGGCGTTGAATTCCAAAAAGCCATATACACAAAAGACCCAGGCCTCACACTCATAAACAAACAGGGAGAGTTAGGCAAAGAGGACTCAGAAAACTACATAAAATGGATCGGCAAGTATTTGTTTTACTTCGACATCCTATTCGACCAGAAAACAATGAATGCCGACAAATTCAATTCAATCAACGGCATGACCAAGCTAACCTTAGTCCCGGCAGGCCATAAAGAGCCCCGGATTTTTCAGCGCAGCAGCAAAATCAACTACAGCTACTACACAAACTCATTAAATGATTTTTACAGGGAGCCCATCTAAAAGAAGATTCAGGGTAATAACAATACAAAGCTGCAGAATAATGAAAACTTTTCTAAGTGATATCTCAAAAAAAGAATTTCCAATTTCAGAAAAGGTATCGGCACAGACAATCCGATACTCTATTCTGAGTTTGATTCAAAAAGAGAACCCTCATTTTTCACACGACAGTTATCTCTCTTTAAGCGAGTTAAATAGCTACAGAGAGAAGGCTGTTGCTGAATATTTGGCAAAAGAGGTAGGAGAGCTTACAGATCTTGAAAAGACTGTTTTAAGCTCCGTAACTAAAAATAAAACCTTAAGCGATAAAATTAGCAGAGACAAAAAAAAGAAAGTTGTCAATAGGTCAAAAAGTTGCAGATAAAGTCGCATCATTTGGAGGTAGCTGGACCTTCATAATTTCTTTTGGAGTATTTATCATTATTTGGATAGCTGTTAATTTTTACTGGCTTGTCAATAAGGGCTTTGACCCCTATCCGTTTATACTTTTAAATCTGATTTTGTCCTGCCTTGCTGCCTTACAGGCTCCGGTTATCATGATGAGCCAGAACAGACAAGAGGAAAAAGATCGTGAAAGGGCCAAGAAAGATTATATGATAAACCTTAAATCTGAATTAGAGATTAGAGCTTTACACGAAAAAATTGACCATTTCATAATGAATCAGAATGAAATGATGAATGCTATCATCAAAAAAGTGAAAAATTAATGCCAAGACCATGACCAACACCCGAATATTCAAAATGCCCTTCGCAGATGTATACCCATTCTACATCCAGAAGGCCGAGAGAAAAGGACGCACAAAGGAGGAGGTAGACCTAATCATTTGCTGGCTTACAGGTTACAAAAAAGAGTCCCTTCAACACCATTTAGACAATAAAACCCATTTTGATACGTTCTTCACAAATGCTCCTCAGATAAACCCAAATGCAGTAAAAATCACAGGAGTAATTTGCGGCTACAGGGTAGAGGAGATTCAGGACAGCCTGATGCAAAAAATTCGTTATCTTGATAAACTAATCGATGAACTAGCAAAAGGCAAGACAATGGATAAAATTCTACGCAAATAAGTACAAATTACTATGGCTGAATTAAAAACAAAAATAACCGAGGCCAACGTTGCCGATTTTATAAATGCTTTTGCCGATACAGAGCAAAAGAAAAGAGATGCCTTCGAG
>CAZPRX010000170.1:1840-3345 GCA_964588835.1 uncultured Muribaculaceae bacterium | reverse complement strand
CCAGAAAGGCGAGAGATTGACAACAGCTCCTGATTTAATTTCAAATGGATTGTACTTGTAATTTAAAGCTTCTGAGTAACTTTCAGAGGCTATACCATAAGAGACAGAAGAAAAAATCTGATTCCCTCTGAACTCCCATTTAGCAAAAAAATCTGCCCCTTTAATGTTTGTCTCCCCAGAAAGAACAGATGCCCCCTGATTTGTTCTGATAATTTGTGAAACACCTCTGCTCCTTTTGTCAAAAAGTTCCAGTGAGAAATTTAGTTTATTATTACTCCAGCCCGCCCCTGCCACACTATGCATTGATGAAACTACAGGAGTATTGTCATTTCCGAATATTTTCCACACATAAACGGGTGCAACCTCTTCAAAAATTTCTGCAACCTTACCGGAAAACTGATTGTACATCCCCCATGCAAGATTAAATTTAAACCCATTCCAAACGTGGATATTTGCTGATGCTCTTGGCTGGAGGTATATTTTCCCGGAAAAATAATCGGCTCTGACACCCCCTTTAAGGGAGATATTTTTGAATATAAACTCTTGATCTGCATATAGCGATAATCTGTATGCTTCCATTGAACTGACTGTATCAGCTGTATAGTGTCTGAACCCCTCAAATCCTGTTCTTAGCCTTCCGTTTCTGAACAAATCGTGCTCGTAAACGGCACGGGCAAAGGTCTCAGAGACATCCTGGTCAACCTTAATTTCGTTAAACTTCCAATTATTTCTCTCCCTTGTGTTCACCACCTTTTTACTATTATTTGAAAGTGATGAGTGAGCAGCCTCCAAGCTTAAGGCACCTCCTTCGCTACCGGTAAATGAAATTGATACTGTACCGGCAAACTGAAGGTTTTTTTCATATGCATTAACCTGAGCATCTTCATCTGACAAATCATATGAGAAAATATCATTTGAACCCAGAAGAGAGATCTTATAACTGCTTTTTCCTGGCTTATTACCAGTTAATCTTATGTTTGCATCTCTGAATGTGTAATCAGGATCTACTTGTATTTCATTCCTTGAAGCTCCGTTGCCGGCGGTGTTACCGGATGATAATGGAGAGAAGAGCCCGTAAAAAGTCTGTCTGTAGGATGCAGATACTACATTACCATTTCCAAAGGGCAGGGATGTAAATATGTTTGCCGTCTGGTTGTTCAGGTTAAATTTTAATTCGGCCTTCTTGTTGTTTCCGGAAATTCCTGTCACCTCAGCAATTGCACCAGTCTGATTTCCAAACTGAGAGCCATAGGCACCCTTATGCAAAGTAATCTCTTTTATCATAAAGGGGTTTACCAAGCTAATCTGTTCATTGTAACCATTCATTGAAAAAAGCTTGGCTCCATCAAGCAACAGAGTACTCTCGCCAGGTTTACTTCCCCAGACAGATAGTCCGCTTTGCTCTCCCACAGACCTCACTCCCGGCATCATCCTCATAAGGTTGAATATTGAGTTATCTCCGTTACCCGGGAGAAATGCCGCAACAACGTGGTTTATCTTTACAA
>CAZPRX010000170.1:0-1830 GCA_964588835.1 uncultured Muribaculaceae bacterium | reverse complement strand
CTTTACAACTCCGGGAACATTTCCGCTCTGAAGAGCATTGCCAGTCTCATAGCCCTCTAGTACAGCCTCCCTTAGTAGCGTTGCCGATGGGTCCATTGCAAAACTCATCCCCTCATAAGGAGAGGACAGAAGTGTGTCCCGACCTAAATAACCGAGATACCTGATTTTTAAAGAGAGGGGCTTATTATCGGCAGGTATTGAGAAATACCCATTCTCATCTGCCATATATCTTTTCTCGTCCAGAATTATAAGAGCAAAGGGGAGTATCTCACCGGTTGTCCGCTCTGTAACACTCCCGGAAACACGCTTATAGCCATAAGATGGTGCTATTACTGTAACCCCGTTTATGTTTTTTATCCTGAATGGGAGCCCTGCAAGAAGATACCTTACCGCCTCACCGCCAGATGTAAAGGAGGTGTCTGCAGAGACTACATATTTATTAAGGTCCCCGGGATTAAAAGAGAGCATTATACCACTAGCCTCTCCCACTATGGTCAAAGCCTCACCTAAAGGCTTAGAGGCGATATTAACATGAAAAGTCTGAGCACCCATAATAAGTGGGTGCAGCAGAATTAATATTATGGCTAAATACCTCCTCGTACCTTTCTATTTTACAGTATATTCTCGCTCTCCATCTCTTTGGACACTAAGTGAAAACGGAAGCGTTACAATCTCAAGAAGCTCATCTATCTTAGTATCCGAGGTGAAGCTACCTGTGTATAACAAATTATGGGGTGCATTGTTTTTAATTGAGACGTTGTATTGTCTCTCTATCTCCTTTAGTACATCTGTGAGAGGTGCTGAATTGAAGCTAAACCTCCTCTCCATCCACAAAGGGGTGTATTGGCCATCTGAGATATTTGCTTTCATTAGCTTTTTACCGATACCCTCTTTTACCGACTCTCCGGCTCCAATTATAATTGCATCGGCCTCAGCCCCCTTTAGTGCAACCTTAACACTACCAGAGGTGCAGACAACATCAAATTTGTCATCTCTTGAAAATACATTAAACTTGGTACCAAGAACCTCTACACTCCCAGCATCACATTTAACAGAAAACGAGCGACCTTTTTCAACTTCAAAAAAAGCCTCTCCGGTAAGCTTAACATCTCTTCCTGCAAACCAAAGCAATGGCTTGTAAGAGACTTTTGAATCAGCATTCAGATAAACTGCAGAACCATCAGGAAGCGTAAGTGAGGCATGCTCTCCCATAGCTGCTGATAAACTTTTTTCGTAGACAAAAGGAATAAGCAGAATAGCAATTACTGCCGCAGCATATAGAGCAACATTTCTGTATAGTGTGTTGGAGCGGAATGCTACTCTCTCAACCGGCGCAGATTGCAGCCCGGAAAAATTCTCCTGCCATATCTGCTCCTTTGAGCGACTCCATTTTGGGTCAATTCTGAATTCTGTTCCCATGACTACTTCTCTTTAGTTGTTCAGCTCTTTTCTTAAAACATCCAGGGCAATACTTATCCTCTTTTCAACAGCCTTAACGCTAATATTCAACCTATCTGCAATTTCTCCGTACTTAAGATTATCATTTCTGCTTAATAAAAACGCTGTCCTCTGTGCATCACCCATTTTATCTAATGCTTTTGAATACCTTCTTGCAAGTTCTGAATATTCAATATTATGATCTGTGTCTGATGTGTTTCCCGATATTGTCACAGACGAAGAGAAATTCAATTCAAGTTTTTTCCTTCTGAATTTACTTATCATCATGTCAGAAGCAATCTTGTACAACAGCGCCTTATCTTTCTCCGGATCAATGCTCATCTGCTTCTCCCATATTCTTGAAAACAGATCCTGGGTCAGATCAGAAGCAAG
>CAZPRX010000169.1:0-3360 GCA_964588835.1 uncultured Muribaculaceae bacterium | reverse complement strand
TAGGATACCTGCACGTGGTCTATTTTTGTTCCGCTTCCTACCGACCCTAAAGTAAGACCGTTTATCTCCTGATCTGCCTTGAATGGATAACCGGCAAATTCAACCCTTACGTAAGATATAACTCCTGAGTTGTCAGAATCATCATTCCCACCATGTTTTGACCTGGGGCCACCTTCAATAATCATCTCGTTTTTGTTATTTGTAGCCTTTCCACAAACAATCAATCCTCCCCAGTCTCCAGGTTTCCTTGAACCAGCAGGTTGTGCTGATGTGAAGACAATAGGCAAGTCTTTCGACCCCTGAGCAATAATCTTAGCACCTCTCTCCACTATCAGAGCCGCTTTTGTATCCTTATATCCCTTGATAATTGTACCAGGCTCTATTGTAAGGGTTGCTCCTGATGTTACGTACACCCACCCTTTGAGTTGATATGTTCCTTTCTTAATAATGTGGCTTTTAGTAATTTCAAACTCCTGGATACCGCTACCTATCTGGTTTCCGTTAAAGATTATCTGCTCTTCCTCCACAACAACAGGAGGTGTTACCGGATCTTTCTCACATGCTACTGCAATAAACAGAAGCGAAAGTGCGGATAATAATAATTTTCTCATTTTGAATACCCTTTTAATTATGATTAGTTATTTATTAAAATTTACACATGATGCCCAGGTAGATTCCCGCTCCCGGGTTAAAACTTTTAGCAACCTGCCTTCTGTTTTGAATAACACCGTTACCATCTATGTACCTTGGGTACTGTTCAAAAACAACAGGCTGGTTTAGAATGTCCCTCATACTGAGTCTTATCTCAATCTTTCTCCCGATGGACTTGGTTGCAACAAAATCAACAACATCTCTTGGTAGCTCATAAGTATCAGGCACATCATTATTTATACTACCCCCTGAACTTGTATCAACTCTTCCGATACCCACAATCCTCCTTCCTATCCTGTTGTAAAGCAGACCAAGGCTTAGACCGATATTTGGGTTGTCATAATAAAGAGTAGCATTAACTATGTAAGGAGACTGTCCTTGCATAGCTCTGTCCTTTTCGAGAGAGTAAGCCTGATCAAAATCAACAATACTGGAGATAAGAGCAGCATTGATTCCAAAAGTAAAGTTCTTAAGCCCTATGAAATCAAGTCTTTTTTTAATATCCAGCTCTACACCATAGTTCTGGGCAGACAGGGCATTTTCAAAAGTATAGGTATAAGATCCTCCTGCATCCAGGTATGTCCACTCAATAGGATTTTTGAAATATTTGTAAAAAAGCGCAAGTGTTATATACTCATCATCAGATGGATAATGCTCAAAGCGTATATCAGCATTGTGTATCTTTGCCTGTTTGAGATCCGGGTTTCCCTTAACATCAGAAAAGAGGCTGAAGTCGTAGTAAACAGAGGGTGAAACCTCCCTGAACTCCTGTCTGTTTACAGATGAGCCATAAGCAAATCTGATCAAATTCTTTCTGTCAATATTGTACGAGATATTGAGCGACGGGAAAAGATCTGCGTGGTTATATGTTTTATCATAAGTAGAGAACTCATATATCTTGTCATAGAGAGTGAGTTTCATTGTCCCCATCTCATATCTGAGACCTGCCAGAAAATTAAATCTGCCTGCCGGCAATTTAAAAGAGAGATAGGCAGAACCTATTCCATTAGTTCCCATGTAACTATTTCTGTTATCCGTATCTTCATAGATATACAACTTATCATGGGCATAATTCTCGTCTGAAAGAATCTTTTCAACTACATCTCTGTAAACAAAATCTCTTGGCAGTCCATATGTATTAAACCTATAGAAGAACTGTCTGTTTGAATAGTCTCTGATTTTATACTCTCCATATAATCCTGCCTTAAACTCGGCTGGTGTTGGCAGCCCCCTTAAAACCGGAAGAGTATAATTAGCCGCTGCTGCAAAAATGTGCTCATCCAGTTGAGAGAAATCTCTTGTGATTTCGTTCTGATCAATAGCCATGTGTCCAAAATATTCATCGCCATAGATATTGTTCTCCTCTCTGTTAATAATCCGTCTGTCCGGCTGCTCCATTCCTGCGTAAGAGTAACTTGCATTCCAGTCATAGTCACCACTGCCGGCTTTGCCAGACCCAAGAAACTGGCCTGTATATGTTGTCCTGGTTGACGTAAAGTACTCCTTTTTATCCTGTATATACATCGCACTGATGTTTTGCCACCCCTCCCTTGTAGTATATCTGTCTTTATCCAGCCTGTTGAATATATTCCTGAATTCAATTTTGCTATCCTTGTTAAGTAGTGTGAGGTTAAGCATCACTCCAATTTTATCATCTATGCTATACTGATTATCAATATAATTGTATATGTACTCGGATTTATCGCTTACTGTGTTATATACACCAAACCGTGCATTTAACATATCGCTGTAAGTCTGGTAAGAGTGCGAATAATTTACTGCTGCTACAAGCCCAAGAGAAGACTCCCGGCCAAGAGACCAGTTCCTGTTCATCATAAAGTTTAGACGTTGATCCGGAAATGGCTGATGACTCTTTACCTGCCAGTTGTTCTTAAAGCCATTTCTGGTTATATCGGTGACTTTATCGGGATTATTATTGTCCATTCTGGTGTCAAACAGCAGCTCTTTTGTTGGAGACGAACTATTAAAAAGATGATCCTTAAAATGAGTAGCTGTATTGAAGTTCATTCCGTATGAAATAGATATATCATTAACATCCGGCATGCTCTTGGTAAGGATTTTAACAAATCCCCCAGAAAAGTCAGATGGTATTTCTGCCGATGGTGATTTTACAATCATTATGCTCTCAAGCTGGGAGCTGGGGAGCAGGTCAAATGAGAACGAGCGTGTGTCTGCATCGGTACTGGGAACCGCTGAATTGTTTATCCACACATTGTTATATCTGCCAGAAAGGCCCCTTACAATAATGTATCTGTCGTTTAAAATCGAGACTCCCGGTATCCTCTTAACCACCTCTGCAGCACTTCTGTCCTGAGACTTTGATATCTGCCTGCCGGAAATTCCACTCATCACAACCCCCGCACTTCTTGTCGCCTGCACTATTGCTATGTCTGAGTTCATCCTTTTTGCCGATGTTACTACGGCCTCATTTAGCAGGGTTGCATTCTCCTCAAGTATTATGTCAAAATTATTGACACCCTGAGTTACCTTAAGATCTTCAACTATAATACTAACATAAGAGATACAATCAATCCTCACGATGTATGTACCCGGAAGCACTCCTGTAATTGAGTATTTTCCTTCTAAATCCGTTGATGCCCCTTTCTTAAGAGATTCAATAAAAATTGTTGCCCCTATTACCGGCTCTCCGCTTTTCTTGTCAAGTACTACACCTGATAGCGTTCCTGA
>CAZPRX010000168.1:0-3373 GCA_964588835.1 uncultured Muribaculaceae bacterium | reverse complement strand
CAACGAGAATATTTGGAAGAGGAACCATATTTTCATCTACACCATCAATCCCTGCGAGTCTACATAGGGTCCTCTCAACGGCAACAGTTGAAAATTTCTCAACAAAACCCTGTACATCGATTGCAATTTTGCCTGCCATATCCCTGGCATAATGCACCTTCTCGAAATCTAATCCTAGTTTACTTTGCATATCTGTTTATATATTATTTTCATTTAACGTTTAAAAAAGTTGATGCTTCGTCGAGCCATTTTTCGTCAATTCCAAGTGATTTTGCAATATTAATCGCCTCTCTTGGCACCTCCCCATCCTTTGCAATTACGAGTTCGTAATTCATTCTTCCTTCTTCAAATCCTTTCACTCTCATTTTGGTACATCCGGGAGCATCAACATTATAGTGAGTTGCTACTATTGTTAAGATTCCCCTCTCCTTTAGTATTTTGATTAGTGACTCTACAAGTGCTCTACCCTCGTATGGATTTGTTGTTCTTGCCGGCTCATCAAGTAATGCTAGAATTGAGGTACTTCGTTCAGACTGTTTAAGAAGTTTATCTGCCATCTTCATCTCTGCTGCGAAAGATGACAGTCCCTTATTCAGATCCTGATAATCACCGCTAAGGTGATGTATTTGGTGTACAGGAAGAATGGTTGCATTATCAGCTGGAACTCCAAATCCAAATTGGAACATAAACTGAGACAGAGCAAGTGTTCTAAGCGTTACACTTTTTCCACCCATGTTGGCACCCATTAGCACTGCCGGTGATTTGCATTCAAGAGCAATATTAACAGGCTGATATTCTAAGCCTTGTTTATTAAGAATCTCTGATATTTCCGGATTAAAAAGATTTTTGTAAAAAGTCTTATCTTCTGAAATTTCAGGAATAGAAAGATTCCATCTCATAAACAAGCCAGCCTTTGCTAGTAGAATATCGATGTCGGATAAATGGTGCAAAGAGAGAGTCAAGTTTTCAAGATGATTCTTAATTTCTTTTGCAAGCTCTCCTCTAACTCTGTCTTCAATTTTTGAACACTCTGTATATAGGTCTTCGCTGAATTCCTTAGCGTTTTTAAGTCTCTTCCTTATTTCAGAAAGTTCTGGATCGTACGAATCATATATATAATAAGATGGGATTCGTAAGTTATCAGGATCAAGTAGTTCAACAACTTTTGATAAATCGGGCAAACCAGGAAGAACCTCAGATAATTCATTTAATAGTGGCCTAACCGATTGAGTTATCATCGCAAGGCTCTTAATTTCAAATAGTTCAATATCATCAGGGACTTTTCCGGCAGCAACAGCTGAGAGGGTGTTTCTGATATCCCTCAATCCTGAAAGAATCATCTTGATCTTTTCAACATCACTTAAGGCACTCTTTGCTGAGAGATATTTAATCAATAAGGAAAACTGATTATAATGTGATTGTATCTTATCTGCGGATAAAAACATCTCTTTCTCAAGAAGTATATGTCCTGAAATTGAAGAGGAGAGTTCAAGGTTAGAAAACACCGCCCTCATGCCGCAAGGCAAATCAAGTACTGACCTAAGCTTCATTTTGTATCCTCCTTATATCATAAACGGGCAACTTTAGTGTAGTTGATAGCTTTTCGCACAGTTTCAAGGAGTCAAGTGTATATCCTTCCGGTGAAACCGGATTCGCACATACAGCTATCAATTTGGTTTTATTTATAACTCTGATTTTACCTCCTGACCTAACAAATGAGATAAAATTTGGGTGACTGACAAATATTTTTGTGAAGTCTCTGACAATCAATTCAATATTATTTTCAAGACAAGTAACCCTAACCTGAGAGAGAAATCTGTCTGTAAGTGCACCTGAAATAAATATTGCAACGGCATCCACAAACTCATCAGGATGAATAGTGCCTGCTGAAAAGGCACCACCACTAGCAATTTGATTAAGTACTCCGTTACTTCGAACTCTCCATATTCCGTGGCTGGGCAATACCTCTTCGCTAAAAGAGAGAGCGGATGTCTTGTCCAGGTTTATTAGAGAAACCATATATGAAGTTTTAAAAACAAGAGTATCAATATTTGCTGAGACAGCTGCTCCTGTTGCAAGAACCAGCCCCTCAGTAATTGCCGGAGATGCTATGCTTACCCTTGAAAGTGCTCCGTCAATAATTGCAAGATCCGCCTTAAAAAGGCCGGTTGCCTGATTAATCCACATTCGAAGAGCTTCTGATGTGGGGTGTCCTGAAAGTTGACTCTTACCTCCAGCTATAACTCTTGCTGTAATAACCCTGCCTAGTGACGTTTTTCTATGAGAAATATCCAAAAGTTCAGAGAGGACCTTTCTCTCTCTATAATGCTTTTCACTTGTAGCAAATAGAGTTCCCTCTCTTAGGTAAATTTCCGGTTTTGAGGTTCCTGTAACTTGATCCGTTCCCTCTCCGTCAATGCCTGCAGAACTTACGGCAACCGTAAATCCATCTGCAGGCAGACGATTAAGGATATAGTTAAGACACTCAGTTTTGCCGGTATTTTTCCCGAGACCCACTACAGAAATACTTCTGCAAGAGAGAATCTCCTGAACAAATGGCATATTTTTTAATGTTTGTGTGATCGCTCTTTCCTTAAGAGATGAGCCGGCTCAATCGAAAGCCTCTGCCCCTTATGAAGAGAGGCAACTCCCTCTACAGGCATGTTTGACTTACAGTCATCACAATCACAGTTGTTTTTGTAATCTTCAGGTTCTGAGTAGGTAGTTATAACTCCTTCAAAATTCCTCAAAATAATTTTTCCAGGTGACTGAGAAATTATGTACGTAGGCATAACCGGGGTCTTTCCGCCTCCACCTGGTGCATCCACTACAAAAGTAGGAACTGCATAGCCCGATGTATGGCCTCTCAAGCCCTCAATTATCTCAATTCCTTTTGAAACAGGTGTTCTGAAATGTTCAAGTCCCATAGAGAGGTCACACTGGTAAATGTAATATGGCCTTACCCTCATTTTAACAAGACAATGAACAAGCCTTTTCATAATGTTAACGCAATCATTTACGCCTCTGAGCAGTACTGATTGGTTTCCGAGTGGAATTCCGGCATTTGCCATTTTTTCACACGCTGCTATAGACTCAGGTGTTATTTCGTTAGGATGATTAAAGTGAGTATTAAGCCAAATCGGATGGTATTGCTTAAGCATTTCCACCAAATTATCAGTGATTCTCTGCGGACATACTACTGGTACCCTTGAACCAATTCTAATAATTTCAACATGAGGAATAGCCCTAAGTCTTTTAATAATCGACTCAAGTTTTGCGTCAGACACCATTAGTGCATCTCCGCCAGATAGAAGAACATCCCTGACCTGAGGTGTTGCTGCAATATAATCTATTGCTTTTTGAACATAATCAG
>CAZPRX010000167.1:0-3410 GCA_964588835.1 uncultured Muribaculaceae bacterium | reverse complement strand
GCACATAGATGCAAAGACAAACATTTGCACTGTCACATTTGCATTATGGGAAAAGGGATCTCCCCTAACAGTTACAGGGAGTGAATCGGTAAAGTTTACAATTTCTGCAAACAGATTTTTAAGAAATATGGTGAGAGCACTTGTAGGAACTATGCTGGAAATAGGCAGAGGCCGTCACGAGCCCGAGTGGATTATTGATGTCCTTAATCTAAAAGACCGCTCCTCAGCCGGAAACTCCGTCCCTGCTCACCCGCTGTTCCTTACAGACATAGAATATCCTGACTACAGTCTATAAACTTTTGCGCTGCTTATAGATATCATTCCCATTTGAATCTATTGCAACAATAACAGGCATATCCTTTACAACAAGTCTTCTCACAGCCTCTGTACCCAGTTCATCAAAAGCAATAACCTCGGCACTCTCAACACATTTAGCCATGAGAGCGGCTGCTCCTCCTATAGCTGCAAAATAGACACCGGAACTCCTTACTATAGCATCCACAACCTCATTACTACGGAGCCCTTTCCCTATCATGTATTTAAGCCCTTTATCAATCAGCTTTGGAGAGTATAGGTCCATTCTACCGCTGGTTGTAGGGCCTACTGAGCCGATGGGTCTGCCCGGTTTGGCCGGACATGGTCCCGCATAAAAGACTATAGCTCCTTCAAAATCAAAAGGCATCTCGCCACCCTCATCAATGAGCTCAGCAAGTTTTTTATGTGCAGCATCTCGTGCTGTATATATTGTGCCGGATATATAAACCATATCTCCGGTCTTAAGACTCTTTACTGAATTTCCATCCAGAGGCGTTGTCAGTTCAATTCTCTTTTCGTTCATTTCTCTTCAGTTTAAACAATTGTTGAATGGTTACAGCGTTCCCTCTGCATGTCTTGTTGCGTGGCATCCAATATTTACTGATACAGGCAGCCCGGCAATATGAGTCGGATATGAAAGGATATGAACCCCCAGAGCAGTAGTCTCTCCGCCCAGGCCTGCAGGTCCTATGCCAAGTGCGTTTACTGCGGCCAGAAGTTCGGCCTCTAATGCAGCTAAATGCGGCTTTTTGCTAGGAGTACCTACCGGTCTTAGAAGTGCTTTTTTACTGAGTATTGCGCTCTTCTCCATTGTACCGCCAATACCCACACCCACTATAATAGGAGGGCAAGGATTCGGGCCTGCCTCCTCTACTGTCTTTATCACAAAATCCCTTACCCCTGCAATGCCCTGGCTTGGTTTAAGCATCTTCAGCTGACTCATATTCTCGCTGCCAAATCCTTTTGGTGCAACCGTTACGTGAAACTCATCTCCGGGTACTAATTCATAGTGAATTACAGCAGGAGTGTTATCCTTTGTATTTACCCGTTCAAGAGGATCATTGACAACTGATTTACGAAGATAACCCTTCTCATAACCTCTTCTCACGCCTTCATTTATTGCATCTTCAATGAAACCCCCTTCAATTTTAAGATCTTGACCCATTGTTACAAAAACAACAGTCATCCCTGTATCCTGGCAGATGGGACTCATCTCACTAGCAGCAATTTCTGCATTATCAACAAGTGTCCCCAATATCTCCCTGCCAAGGGGGGAGCTTTCACTCTTCATGCAGCTACCCAGACAGGTTTTGATGTCTTCTGTAATCACACAATTTGCCTCAATGCAGAGCTTTTCAATCAGCTCTGTTATGTCAGTTGCATTTATGGTTCTCATAATATTTGTTAATCTTTACGCTTAAGGAAATGGACTGTGTTTCTGTTCTCCAAATCCTCAGAATTGTTGTCAATCAATCCTACAAGACACCAGGTGGCTGTCTTTGGATCCTTTATTAATCTCTTAACCAGTGAAAAATTGAGGACTTTTGATGTATTACTTACATGCAAACGCGGTCCGTCGCAAACCACCACCTTCTCCCCTATTAGAATATGGTTTTCGTCATAGTAAGATACCGGCATTGCGAGGGCAAGTTTTTCTGCAATTTTAACTGAAAGCTTTTCCAAATCAATATCGGGCTCTTTCAGAAACTTAAGAACAAACCCTTTACGAATATCGGAGCTAAAGTAGCAATCCTTGCAAACATTAAATTCCTCCTCCAGAATCTGCATGGTAACATCCTCTGCGGTATGAGCCATCTTTCTATAGGTAAGAGATTTATGTACAATCTCATAGATGCTTGTAGGGAGAGGACCAAACACACTCGGCCTTGTAACAATAATCTCCTCACCTATCCCCACTATTATATCTGCATTTATGCCAAGTGCCGGATAAAGCAGGTCAAAATGCTCCACTATAACCCTCCGTTTTTTTGACAGAAGGTTTGTCACAAAGTCAACTATCTCATACATCTGTGTAAAGGCAGTCTGAAATCTCATGTCAATATGATATGAGCCGGAGTCTTTGAGGTCTTCAAGACTCTCCCTTACCTGCATGATTTTTCGCGGATTGACTATATCATCATCATTTGAGAGTTCAAGACCGGGAAACATCCCCTTGATAAGAGAGGATTTTCCCGACCCTGCGTCTCCCACAATTCCTATTAGCCTGTCGCCAAAATGCAGGTGCCTCTGCGCAATCTGCTCGCCCAGAAACATGATTCTCTCACGCCCTCTGGGGGCAAAATATTGTGAAGAGACCGAGTATTCCTGCAGTAGATTATGCATAAGGCATTATAATTAAAGATTAAATTTCATCTTCATCAGAGGTGCATGCTGCTGAGCTCCGTAAACATCTGTCTCACCCAATGCCCCTGAAGGTATAGGACGCACAATTGTAATCTTAACAGCTTTTGCCGGATCAAAATAGACCAGGCTTATTATGTCACTCTCCTCTATTTCATAAAGGGATGCAAATAGTTTGCCGTCAATGGCCTTCGCCTCTTTTACTCTGTTGTACATCTCAACATCCTTGAAGATAATATCAAATGTGAGTTCGTACGGACCTGAGTTTTTGCTCCTTATTACGGATGCAATATCAATTAATTTGTATTCCATGATAGTCTCCTTTTTTAGCAGCCCTTTGTGAACTGAATATATTTAACAGGGAACAATTCTGCAGGATCATCCACCCTCATAAGATGATAGACATTAAACTCAAACACCTCTCCCACTTTGCAGTCGGAAGGAGAGAACGGGAAGGCAAGGTTACCTGCAGTTGAAATTCTGCCTTCGTAACCATAGTGAAGCATAGTACTTCTTGCAAAACCGCAGATAGTATCTGCCTGATCTTGTGTAGGAGCAACCGCTTCAATTATTATCATTAGTTCATGAGCAACCTGAGTTTCAAGATTAGGGAACATAGCCATTACACCATTCTTACCGTAGATTTTAAAATCAAGGAAGAAATCGGTAATACCGTAGTGTTCAAAGTTGTTTTTCACCCTCTCCTTTACACTCTCTACTATCTTGTCAATCTG
>CAZPRX010000166.1:0-3412 GCA_964588835.1 uncultured Muribaculaceae bacterium | reverse complement strand
AAAGTCTACACGCCAATGGTACAAAATTATACTCTGCACGTATAATCCCGTTCAAGGGATCGTGGATAGAGTTTGCAACTGACATCAACAATGTCATGTATGCATACATTGACCGGAAGAAGAAGCTTCCGGTAACTACTTTACTTCGTGCTATAGGGTACGAAAGCGACAAAGAGATACTGGACATCTTTGGTCTTGCAAACGAAGTAAAGGTTACAAAAGCTAATCTCAAGAAGTATGTAGGCAGCAAGTTAGCAGCCAAAGTTCTTACTTCATGGAGTGAAGATTTCGTTGACGAGGATACTGGAGAGGTTGTATACATTGAGAGAGTAAGAGTAATCCTGGAGCGTGAGACAATACTTGAGGAAGACCATATCGATGAAATTCTCGAATCCGGTGTAAGCACCATTCTAATTCATAAAGAAGATATTAATCTTAACGACTTTGCCATTATTGCAAATACTCTGCAGAAAGATGTGTGCAACACAGGCAAAGAGGCGGTTTACTACACTTATCGTCAGCTCAGAAACTCTGAGCCGGCAGATGAGGCAACTGCACGTGACGTGATAGACAAACTCTTCTTCTCAGACAAGAGATACGACCTGGGAGAGGTGGGCAGATACAGACTCAACCACAAGCTTAACCTGAATATCCCGGACGAGACCAGAGTTCTTACAAAACAAGACATAATTGAAATCATACGTTACCTCATACAGCTTATTAATTCAAAGGCTGTAGTTGATGACATTGACCACTTGAGCAACAGACGTATCAGAACTGTAGGCGAACAACTTGCAAATCAGTTCAGCGTAGGATTGTCCAGAATGGCCAGAACCATCAGAGAGAGAATGAATGTACGCGACAACGAGGTCTTTTATCCAATCGACCTTATTAACGCTAAGACACTCTCATCTGTAATCAACTCATTCTTTGGATCAAGCCAGCTATCTCAGTTTATGGATCAGACAAATCCACTTGCTGAGATGACTCACAAGAGAAGACTCTCAGCACTGGGTCCTGGTGGTCTGTCAAGAGACCGGGCAGGATTTGAGGTAAGGGACGTACACTATACACACTACGGAAGGCTTTGCCCAATTGAGACTCCTGAGGGACCTAACATTGGTCTTATCTCGTCACTTTGTGTATATGCAAAAATCAACGACCTTGGATTCATTGAGACTCCATACAGGAAAGTTGTTGAAGGATTTGTAGACATGACTGCAAAAGGTTGCGTATATATGAGTGCCGAGGACGAAGAGCAGAAGATGGTGGCGCAGGCAAACGTTCATATTTCTCCTGAAGGGCTCATGACAGACGAAAGAATCAAATGCCGATATGAGGCTGATTACCCTGTTGTGGACAAACTAAAGGTTGACCTTGTGGATGTCTCTCCTAACCAGATTGCTTCAATTGCAGCATCACTCATTCCATTCCTTGAGCATGACGACGCAAACCGTGCCCTGATGGGATCAAATATGATGCGTCAGGCAGTTCCACTCATTCGTCCGGAATCACCTATCGTAGGTACCGGTCTTGAGGGTCCTGTTGTTAAAGACTCAAGAACACAAATAGTTGCAAGAGGTAAAGGTGAAGTTGTTTACGTAGATGCACGTGAAATTCATGTCAAATACGAAATGACAGAAAACGAGCGCTTTGTAAGCTTTGACCCTGATGTTACTGTTTACAGACTGCCTCTATACAGAAAAACAAACCAGAATACATCAATAACACTAAAACCAATCGTTAAGAAGGGTGACAGAGTTATTCCCGGACAGATAATGACTGAAGGCTACGGTACTCAGGGAGGTGATCTCGCTCTTGGCAGAAACCTTAAGGTAGCATTCATGCCATGGAAAGGATACAACTTTGAGGATGCTATTGTTGTGTCAGAAAGACTACTTAGGGAAGATGTGTTTACATCTATCCATGTAGATGAGTATATAATGGAAGTTCGCGATACCAAGCGTGGTATGGAAGAACTTACTTCAGATATTCCTAACGTTAGCGAAGAGGCAACTAAAGACCTTGACGAAAACGGTATCATCCGCATCGGAGCAAATGTTGAACCTGGAGATATTCTTATAGGTAAGATTACTCCTAAGGGTGAGAGCGACCCTTCACCAGAAGAGAAGCTGCTTCGCGCAATATTTGGTGATAAGGCCGGTGACGTGAAAGATGCTTCTCTTAAAGCATCTCCATCACTCAGAGGAACAGTAATTGACAAGAGACTATTCTCAAAAGTTGCTAAGGAGAATTCAAAACGTGGTAAATCCACTTCAAAGAATCAACTCCAGCAAGCTGAAGAGAATTTTGACCGCAAAGCAGCAGCTCTTCGTCAAGCATTCATCGCAAAACTCATTGAACTACTTAAGAGTAAAACTTCTAACGGAGTAAGTGACCTTTATGGTGTTGAACTTATCACTAAGGATCAGTCGTTCACTTATGAAGCACTTAACGCGCTTTCATACGAGAACATCAATCCGGCCAAGTGGACATCTGACAAGAACACAAATACTCTTGTTAAGCAACTTATTAACAATTATCTAATTGCTCATAAGGAGTTTGACGCTGAATTGAAGAGAATTAAATACAATCTCACTATTGGAGACGAGCTTCCAACAGGTATCATGCAACTTGCAAAGGTTTACATTGCAAAGAAACGCAAGGTACGTGTAGGAGATAAGATGGCCGGAAGACACGGAAACAAGGGTATAGTAGCCAAGGTTGTACGTGACGAAGATATGCCATTCCTGGAGGACGGATCTACAGTTGATATTGTACTTAACCCTCTTGGTGTGCCTTCTCGTATGAACCTTGGACAGATTTACGAAACTGTACTTGGATGGGCAGGTAAAAATCTAGGTCAAAAGTACAGTACACCTATCTTCGATGGTGCTACACTTGACGAGATTACAGCTGAAACAGATAAGGCAGGTGTTCCTAAGTACGGCAAGACTTATCTTCGCGACGGCGGAACAGGTGAATTGTTTGATCAACCGGCAACAGTGGGCATAATATATATGCTTAAACTGGGTCACATGGTTGATGACAAGATGCACGCACGTTCAATAGGGCCTTACTCCCTTATTACCCAGCAGCCGTTGGGTGGAAAGGCTCAGTTTGGAGGCCAGCGCTTTGGAGAGATGGAGGTTTGGGCATTGGAGGCATTTGGTGCTGCCAATATCCTGCAAGAAATTCTCACTATCAAGTCGGACGATGTAACAGGACGCTCAAGAGCATACGAAGCAATCGTTAAAGGAGAGACCATGCCTCAGCCAGGCATACCGGAATCTCTGAACGTGCTTCTGCATGAACTTCGCGGTCTGGGACTTAGCGTTAATCTTGACTGATCATAAATAAGTATTTGAACATTTGAAAAGAGAATAATATGTCTTTCAAAAAAGAGATAAAG
>CAZPRX010000165.1:0-3425 GCA_964588835.1 uncultured Muribaculaceae bacterium | reverse complement strand
GTGAACAGGTGGATAAAATGGAGATATTTTCTGCAAAAAAAGTGATAAATAAATTTGCTTAAAATGGGCACAATGATATATAAAAAAAGAGACGAACATTTAAAATTAAATTGTGAATTGTTATCAACAGAAAATTAACTGCATTATTAACTATATTTGCACACTGTTAACAGATGGAAAGGGTGTACAAATCTGAAGAATATTCTTCTCAAATATCTGCAAAAGAGCTTATTGAGTGGGTGAGTAACGGCAAGAGAGAGACAATCGTCCTTGATGGTCTTTACTCGTCAGCTAAGGCTTTTGCAATAGCAACAGCGGCAACTAAAGGTGTTCATATTGTACTTCTCAACAACAGAGAGGATGCCGCCTATTGTTCTGCTGATCTTAACAACCTCTCCGGCAGGGAAGATGTCTTCTTTTTTCCCTCTTCTTTAAACCATAGCTCAAAAGGAGTTAAAAAGGATCTTTCATATCAGGTACAAAGAACAGCCGCAATACAGGCGCTAAATCAATATAAAAAAGGTGATTATAAGGGCAGTAAGCTGATTGTTGCTGCTTATCCCCACTCTGTGGCAGAGCTTATTCCTGATAATAAAAAGGTAAATGCCTCCATTCTTAAAATATCAAAAGGGGACACGCTTTCTCACGAATTTGTAAAGGAGACTCTGATTGAGTATGGTTTTACAAGGAGTGATTTTGTTTCTGAACCGGGAGAGTTTGCCCTTAGAGGTGGTTTGATTGACCTCTTCTCCTATGCAGAAAACAGACCATTCAGAATTGACTTTTTTGGAGACAACGTAGAGAATATACGAGTATTTGATATAGACACCCAGAGAACTGCAGAGGAGAGAGATTTTGTGGAGATATTTCCAGATATCACTCTTGGAAATAAAGAGGAGGAGTTGACGAATCTCTTTGAGTTCGCAGGAGGGAATTCTCTTATTTGGATTTCTGATCCGGAGTATTTTCATAAACAGATAGAGACAATTTGGGATCTTTCTGCAGAGAGAGGTGGCCTTTTTGATCCAAAAGCATATGAATCAATAACAGCAACTTCTGCCAGAGTGTTGTTTGGTCCTATTTCACTCTCTTTTCAAAAAGGGGCTATTGCCAGAAGTATAACTTTTCACACGTCACCACAGCCATCTTTCAACAAAAATTTTGATCTGCTTGCTGCAGAGATTGAGAGACGTAAAAGCGAGGGGTATCATGTATCAATCTTTAGTGAGAACCCTAATCAGACAGAGAGATTGGTTAGTATTTTCTCTTCTCTAGAGGGGAGAGATGTTTCGTTTACCCCTGTACATATTAGTATACATGAGGGTTTCACAGATCATAATGCAAAAATCTGCATATTCACAGACCATCAGATATTTGACAGATACCACAGGGTAAAAACAAACAGATCTGTAGAAAAGAGTGAAAGACTCACCATAAACGAACTTAACGCATTTCAGATAGGTGATTATATTGTACATATTGAGCATGGAGTGGGGGTGTTTGGAGGTCTTGTAAAGACAAACATAAACGGCAAGGTTCAGGAGGCGGTAAAACTCATCTACAGAGACGGAGATGTAATATTTCTTTCAATTCACGCTCTTCACAGAATCTCCCGCTACAAATCAAAAGATGCAATACCGCCAAAAGTCTATAAACTAGGCACCGGAGCATGGAGCAAGCTCAAGAGCCAGGCAAAATCAAAAGTAAAGGACATTGCCGAGGATCTTATAGATCTTTATGCAAAAAGGAGAGACTCTAAGGGATTTGCCTACTCTGCCGACACCTTCATGCAGCAGGAGCTTGAGGCATCATTTATATACGAGGATACCCCGGATCAGTTCAAGGCCACCAAGGCTGTAAAAGAGGATATGGAGAGGGACTATCCTATGGATCGCTTAATTTGCGGAGATGTGGGATTCGGCAAAACCGAGGTGGCTATGAGGGCTGCCTTCAAAGCTGTTGCAGACAGCAAGCAGGTAGCAGTGCTGGTGCCTACCACTATCCTTGCTCTTCAGCATTATAAAACATTTACATCCAGACTAAAAGAGTTCCCTTGCAAGATTCAGTACATTAGCAGACTTAAAACCGCCAAAGAGATAAAGGAGACTGCGGAGGGGCTTGAGAGCGGAAAAATTGACATTATAATTGGAACACACAGACTCCTTAATAAAGAGATAAAATTCAGAGACCTGGGACTTCTTATAATTGACGAGGAGCAGAAATTTGGTGTAGCAGCAAAGGAGCGTCTGAGGCAGTTAAAGGAAAACATAGACACCCTTACCCTTACAGCCACCCCCATTCCCAGAACCCTTCAATTCTCACTTCTCGGCGCAAGAGACCTCTCAATTATTAACACCCCGCCTCCAAACAGACTCCCTGTTCAGACTGAAGTTATTGACTTTGATGAGGAGTTGATCAAGGATGCCATAAACTTTGAAATTGAGCGTGGAGGGCAGGTCTTCTTCGTGCACAACAGGGTAGAGGACATACGGGCTGTTGAAGATATTGTAAGAAGATTGTGTCCAAATGCAAAGACATGTATAGGGCATGGCCAGATGGAGCCCACTGCCCTGGAGAGAGTCATTCTTGACTTCATGATGGGAGACTTTGATGTTCTAATAGCAACTACAATAGTTGAGAACGGAATAGACATTCCTAACGCAAATACAATAATTATAAACCAGGCTCAGAACTTTGGACTCAGTGACCTTCACCAGTTAAGGGGCAGAGTAGGGCGCTCAAACATTAAGGCATTCTGTTATCTGGTTGTCCCATCCTCACTGGCCATTACAGAGGAGGCGAGAAGACGGCTCAGGGCAATTGAGGCATTTTCAGATCTGGGCAGCGGATTTAACATTGCCATGCAGGATCTCGATATAAGAGGAGCAGGAAACCTTCTTGGAGCAGAGCAGAGTGGTTTTGTTGCTGATATGGGATTTGAGACATACCAGAGGATACTTGCGGAGGCTGTTGAGGAGATAAGGGCAGAGCGCGGAATTGAAAACGTACCTGTTATGTCAGGAGGGAAGAAGAGAGAGGAGTTTGTAACAGACTGTACTATCGACACAGATCTTGAGATACTCATTCCAGATGATTATGTGAGTATAACTTCAGAAAAGATAAGACTATACAAAGAGATGGACACCGTGGAGAATGAAAAGGAGCTTATTGCAACAATGGCCTCAATGGAGGACCGGTTTGGCCCTGCCCCACAGCAGACAAGAGAGCTGGCGGATACTGTAAGGCTTCGCTGGCTGGCTATGGAGCTTGGTTTTGAGAAGATTGTGCTTAAAAATAATATGCTCATTGCATACTTTGTAAGCAACCAGATGTCCGTCTACTACAAGTCAGAAAGATTTGAGTCCCTACTCTCGTTTATACAGAGGCAGAACAGGAGATATGAGATGAAAGAGCACAACGAGAAA
>CAZPRX010000164.1:0-3427 GCA_964588835.1 uncultured Muribaculaceae bacterium | reverse complement strand
GCGGAAGGAGGTAAACATGATTAGGAGTTGAAATATCATATGACAGACTTGCAAGGTAGTTTGCAAAATTACTTACATAGACAGCAGCTACATGCATTCTGAGTCTTTCATCTGAATTTGCTACAGAAAACTCTGACCCCATATTTTTACACATCATTTTCAATTTCTCTCCGCTTTTGTCATCAGAGTACTCAAGCATAAATGGCACTAAAGTAAAATCAACTGGTTTGTTTTTACTGAGAGTCATTAATGGATAAAAAACTCCGTGAGAAGGGATAGAGTTAAATATATCCATTGAAGTACCTCCACTAATATGGCAAACTGTAGTTTTTCCGGAAATCACTGATTTGATATTATGGATTGATGACATAACTTCAGGAATAGCATCATCAGACACAGATATAATAATTACATCAGAATCTTCTGCAATAAGAATATTATTTGAAGGAACTGTAGCAGGAAGGTTATGATGATTATTTTCTGGTTTATTAAGAAGTGAGGCCAGTATTCTAGCATCATCAAATGTTCTGTTTACAACGAAAGGTATTTCAAAACCAGTTGACTTAAGTGCCAAAGCAAGTCTGAATCCGGCGTTTCCAATACCGATTATTGATATTCTAGCCGAATAATTCATTTTGCAGAACCTCCAACTGCAAAAACTGGCAAGCTCTCGTTACCATATGCGCTGACGCTTTGAACTGCAAAAAAGTGGTTGTCTTTACTGAAAGATAATTCGGCACTTGTACCTCTAATAAAAATTTTCTTTTCCCAGTTCGATTTATCTGTTTCTCTAATTAAAATATAATATCCAACAGGAATGTCGCCACCTTTAGGAGGTTCCCAACTAATTTTTGTTGAAGAAGATAGAGCGGAAATGTCAATTACTGGATTGATTGGCTTCTGAGGTGCAAATGCTAAGTTCATTAACGATGACAGATTTGCCATTGAATTTTTTCGAACGTACTCAAAATCCACACCAGAGATAACATCTCCATACTCTTTTCCGTCTCTTATGCCCGGAATTTGATGAGTACGATCGTAGTTTTCATAATACTCGCATAATCTGATTGACGTAAATCCCTCTCTGCTGAAAGGGGTGTGGTCACCACCCCTCCCGAATCTGTCATTTCTATATATCAGAGAAATCTCCAGGTTCTCAACGTACCTTTCTGAAATCTCTTTGATGTATCTGGCAAGTTGCCTTGACTCGCTATCATTTTCGCCTGAATTAAACTCGCGAACTCTCTTTTTAATTGCCGTTTCTGAAAAAGGAATATTTTCAGAAAACACTCTTAACCTTGTATTGTCTGAAATTTCAGTCCCACTGGATCTTGAATTGCCAATCATATCATTATTTAAAACTGCTTCAATGTTCCAGTTTCCCTTTCTGGCTAAAGAAGCCATATGAGCAGCTCCCAGCAAGCCATGTTCTTCTCCAGAAAGAAACATTATCTTAACAGAAACAGGAAGTGGTGTTGCTGAAAGGATTCTTGCTATTTCAAGCAATGCTGAGACTCCGCTGCCGTTATCATTTGCTCCAGGTGCAAAAGCAGTTGAATCAGAATTATCAAATGAACGGCTGTCATAGTGAGCAAGTAATATTATGACTCTGTCGTCAGCTATATTTATCCCTTTAAAGTCAGCGACAATATTTGAAAGAGTAATCTCTCTGCCAAGTCTTGTTCCCTCTCCGCCCGCATTATAATCATATTTCTGTACAGACATGTGTGAAGCACCCGATTTATATGAATTAAGTCGCTGGTAAAGATATTCAGCAGCTGCACCTATTCCAGTAGAAGGGTTTTTTCTGGTACTTAAATTGTGTCTTGTGTTTTTAGAAACTAAGTCTGAAACTGTAGTCTTTAAATTATCTGTATTAACAAGAGATAAGGCATGTGATATCCTCTCATCCTTATTAATAATCTTTTGACCTGCCAATATATTCGGCATAACTGTAAAGACTGTTATCAGAATTATTAGTGTGTATTTTTTCATCGTTATGATAAATCAATATAATTCATAAAATGCTTTGAGCTCTTTTTTGAAATTTCCGGGAATTAAGATCATATGATTACCTAAGTGAGAATTCATAAAACTTTCAAGATCACTGTCTGACTCAAAAAGAAATCTTACTTGTGTTCGGCATCTCTCTTTAACTGTTGTATTCTGAGTAATTCTACCTGATGCACAAAACATCTGGTCTAAGCTCTCTCCTCCACATTTAAATAAGGTGTACTCTCCTGTAGCAAGTTCAGCTGCGACGCCTATACCAATTCCTGACTCATAATGAGATGGGAGTGAATATTTATTTGCAAATGAGAGTGGTGATGTACAATGAGCAAAATCGATACTTCTATTCAACCTGTCAATAGAAGAGGGATTTGCCATAAATACAGGTTTGTTTAACAACGATCTTGCAATAACCATAGACCATAAGGTTGGTATGTCGCCCTCACAACCGGAGACCAATCCCTTGTCGTTGAGAATAGATAAGGCAAGACATGCAGTGGTATTACAAGTACCAATGATATCAAAGCATTTAATAGACAAGGCATTAAGCTCATTATCCTGCACTATTTGTTTAATAGCGTTGTACATTTTGACAGCCTCAACTATATCATCTCTTGTTCTCCCTCCAACAGCAACTTTTGAATACTCTTCTATTAGCTTTATAGATTCAGTTGAGTTCAAATCGTACTTACCATTGTATGAACCCATATTATGAAACTTCTCTTCTAAAGATGAAATCGATATGTCAACAAATTTAACTCCGAGTCGTGACGTTAGAGAGTACTTGTCTACATCAGATGCAATTAACCACGGAGAAGCATCACCAATAAGTCCAATTTTTGTATCAGAAATCTCCTTAAAGGCTCTGTGAACATTAGAAAGCATTGCAATTTCGTTGTGCAGATTTTCCATGTAAATTTCAGATGGGTCTATAGGGAAATTTAAGTGCTTATGCTTAATTTTCCTTAAACTGAGCCAGCTTGAAATTTCTAAAGTAGCAGCAAGAGAATTGTGAAACGAATCACTTAAGATAACAAGCGGTCTTGATATCTTTTGCCATTGATTAAGGAAAATTTGTTCTGTCCCTCCGGTAGCAATAAAAGCAATGGCAAACTCTTCCTGTCCTTTAATTGGCTCATACTCTTGTGCACTTACGATCTTTAAAGAGTATCTTTTTTTAAAGTGAGAATATAGAAGTTCTCTGGATCCAGAAACAGAAGTGCTTTCATGGAGTGTTGACGCAAATACAACTAGGGTAAGGTTTGGTTCCATACAATAATATTAATTTTGCAAAGATAGGAAATTTCATTAATAAGTTTTTTCAAACAATTGTAAGGCAAAATGGTTTTTATATATGATTAATGTAAGAGATATGGAACAAAAAAATCAAACAGATTCATCAAAGAATATACTAACC